>CAMVKS010000011.1 GCA_947167995.1 uncultured Prevotellaceae bacterium | reverse complement strand
TAAATTCCGAGCTTGCGAGGCTTTTTGACACCGAGAGGTGCAGCTTTTCGAGATTGTTCCGGAGCCTACGCAATCTGTCCCGGCCTCATGGTTCATTCAAAAAGTTGCGAACAGAGTTCGTCAAAAAGCCTGCTCACGCAGGAAAAAAATAAATTCCGAGCTTGCGAGGCTTTTTGACACCGAGAGGTGCAGCTTTTCGAGATTGTTCCGGAGCCTACGCAATCTGTCCCGGCCTCATGGTTCTTTCAAAAAGTTGCGAACAGAGTTCGTCAAAAAGCCTGCTCACGCAGGAAAATAAATAGATCCAGGCTTGGATAAATCAGGCTGTGCTTAGGAAAACAACTGACGTAAACCCAGAACGCAACTTTATTAGATAAATAATGCTTTTTGCTACTATTTTGCTGTTTTGTTGCTCTGTTTTTCTAAAATTCATATTTTTTTTATTAACTTTGAAGCGATAAAATAGAATCAAGCTCATTAACTCAAAAACGACATACTTATGAAACGATTACTTTTTCTCTTAGTGACAATGACGGCGTGCATCGCTGCATGGGCGGCCGAACCTTATGTGGTTTATACCCCAAGCAACACCACGCTCACCTTCTACTACGGCACAAAACCTGATGGGGCTTATAGCCTGAATAATGCCTACTACAGGCCAGAGTGGTACCATGATGGCACCTATGCAAGTGTGACGCGAGTAGTCTTCGACTCATCATTTGCACAGGCTCGCCCCACCGCTACCTCTTACTGGTTTAGCCATATGGAAAATCTGGAATCTATGTTGGGATTGAACTATCTCAACACCAGCCAGGTGACCGATATGATGTATATGTTCTGTGGATGCAAAAAACTGACAAATCTTAACCTTAGCGGCTTCAATACTTCTAATGTGAATAGGATGGTGCAGATGTTCTATGGGTGCGAGAGCCTGGCGATTCTTAACCTCAGCAGCTTTAACACTTCAAATGTTATCGATATGAGTGATATGTTTGGACACTGTGAAAATCTCACCAGTCTTGACTTGAGCAGTTTCAATACTAGCAAAACCACAAGTATGGATGGCATGTTCCGTAATTGTAAGAGTTTGTCAAATTTAAAAATAAGTAGTTTCAATACCAGTAATGTTGTCAATATGCGTTCCATGTTCAGTTATTGTGAGAATCTCACCTTTCTTGATTTAAGCAGTTTCAACACATCAGGTGTGTACTTTATGGTCAGGATGTTTTATGATTGTTCTAATCTAACAACTATCAGCGTGGGCGACAATTGGAGCACGCAAGCTACAAGTGCAGGAAATTCGGCTGAAATGTTCATGGGCTGCACTAAGCTTGTTGGCGGCGCAGGAACCACCTATAATCCTAACCATGTCAACATGGCTTATGCCCACATCGATGGTGGCCCCAGCAATCCTGGCTATTTCATTGGTGCAATCGAGGAATTTGACCTGTGGATTAACGGTGTGCAAGTGACCAACGCCAATTGCTACAATCTAAGCAACATTTATGGCGTGAGCGGCACTGTAACCTACAATCCATCGTCCAAGACTCTCACACTTGAGAATGCCAGGCTCAGCTGTGGCGAGACAAGCAATGGAGCCTGCATAAGAAGTAGTATCGATGGACTGACCATTAATGTGAAGGGCACAAGTAGCATCTTAGTAATGCCATCTGGCACCAATATGAATGGGATGGTGCTGTCAAACACCACGATAACAGGCACCGATACACTTGGCGTGCAAGGAAGGAAATCAGGCATCACGATAGTTAGCGGCAAAACCCTCACGATTAACAATCTTCATAGCTTGATAGCCCGAGGCACCTACGGCATCTATGCATCGAGTCCTTCCAACACTCGACTTGTGGTTAAGGGGAGCGGAACTAATGTGCTTGCAACTGGCGGTTCAGGTGCGATACGCAACATGGGTGAATTGGTTTTGGAGGACGGCTTGAGAATCACCGAACCCGTTGGGGGGTATTTTGCGGGTGGAATCCTGTATGATGCCAGCGGCAATGTGGCAACTCGAGCTACCATCGGCGGCATGCTTGGTGACGTGAACGGCGACGGCACTGTGACCGCTGCCGACGTGACAGCACTCTTTGATGTCCTGCTCAACAATGACTACAGCCATGTTGTCAACGGTGACCAAACTGGCGACAATATCATCACCGCCGCCGACATCACAGCCGTCTATAGTGTGCTGCTGGGCAACTGATTCAATGCATAATGCACAATTGCTTTTTTAAGACAACAATTAAGGACAAGACAATATTTTGCCTTGTCCTTAATTGTATTTACCTAAAGAGCGTTAATTGCCAAGCAAGATGTTGTAGATTACGGTGATGTCGACAGTTGTAATCTCACCGTCACCATTCACGTCGCTGGTGGCGAGATAGGTCTCGTCGCCGTTGAGCAGGTAGTTGTAGAGGCAGGTGATGTCGATGGTGGTTACTTCGCCATCGCAGTTCACGTCACCCACGATACCGCCAGCAAGAGTGGTAACCGTAATCAGATTAGACCACTTGCTCTGCTTAGCACCAAACACAGCCTTCACGTCATAGAGGTAGGTTGTGGCAGGATCAAGGCCGGTAACCTTGTAGCTGCTGCCAGTGATGCCTGTGAATGTCACTCCGTCGATATCAATCGACTTGGCAGTGCCTGCGTGCTCGCCATCGATGACGTGAATGCCAGTAATGATCACGCGCTTGCTATTGGCAACGGTCTCAAACTTGATCTTCTGGCCAGCGCCTGCGTTGCAGTCAAGGACCACAGTGTAGGTTGCCTCGTTATTGTCGGGCAAAGTCACAGTCTCACTTGCGCTGCCGCAAGAAACCTTGAAGTTGCAGTTGGTGTCGTTGTTGAAGGCCATGGCCTTGAAAGTAACGGTCACCTTGTTCTCGGTGAGAGTGAGAACTGGCGAAGTGATTGAGCCAGTAGCCGAGGCAGTGCCCAGGCGTGCGCCTCCCACTGCCTCATAGACCTTAGTTCCAGTCCAGCCGGCGTTGTCCATATAGTCGTCGAGCTTGCTGCCCAGGTCTTGAGCGCCAGCCTTGGTGAACTTCGAGAAGCCCTCGGTGAGGATGTCGTAGTTCTTGGGCACGACACGCAGGATGTAGCTGGTAGCACCCTCGCATGGTGTCCAGTTTGCTACGAAGCTGCTGGCAGTAATCTCGGTAGCAGCAGTAGCCACAGGAGTCTCGAGTTGATTGAGTGGAGTCTTGAAACCAATCTCCAGGAGGTCGGGATAAGAGCCACCACCAGTCAATTGCACATTATAAATCTTTGACTCATCAAGCTCAGCCGAAGTTATGACTCCGTCGCCACCTGTTTTAGTGTCAACTGCACTACTTGAAGGAGTGACAGTGCCATTGGCATTGAGCGTGCACTCATAGATTGCCAGGCTTGCCGATGAGCTGCTGTAGCTGCTACCCTTGACAAGAGCCTTGACTTGAGTACAGTTGGTTACAAAGAATGATTGGTTGCCGCTTCCATAAACCGAGTAAGCCTGGCTGCTGCCAAAGTAAGCGTTTTGTCCTGGGAACACGTCGCTTGCGCTCCATGAGTTGCTATATTGAGTGAGTGAAGTGCAGCTAATCCAGTTCTGGTTTGCGTCAGCCTTCTGTGCGCCGTAGTTAGAGACAGTGAGCCAAGCGCACTCTTGTTCTTCATACTCAGTGTACTTGTAGATAGTGTTCATGCCATCGACAGCGGCTCCAGCCTCGTCGATAGTCTCATAATTGGCGATGTTGAGGAATGGGTCGGCAGCGGTGCCACCATCACGAGCTATAGCAGTGAGGTTTACAGTCTTGCTCTCGGCGCCATCGCTGGCAAATGTGATTGAGCCAGTGAAGCTACCCTCTGTTGCCGAACTAAATGATACAGCAACAGTTACAGGAGTGTTGACATCGGTGCTGCTTTGTGAAATTGTAGTTGGTGAAACTGTGAATACACCCTTTGTGTCGTTCAAGGTTACAGTAACGTCATTGGTCAGGAATGCTCCAGTGAGAGAGATGTTTTTTGTCACTGTCTTGTCAAGAGTGGCAGAGAAGTCGAGACTCTCGGTATCGACAAGCAGAGTTGGCACGCGTGGCGCAGCCACACCGGTGATGGGCACGGTAACAGTCTCCACTTCCTCGTCGGCGCACGAGAGTGTGATAGTTGCACTGGTGTTGCCAGCCTGGGTGGGAGCGTAGGTAACTACTACGTCAACACCATTGGCAGCCTCAGTTGGAGTGATGGTTGTGTGGCTGATGCTGTAAACATTGTCACCGCTCAGGGCGATTTCAACATTGTTCTCGATGTTACGGGCCTGAACTCTCACGGTCTGAGTATAGGTTTCGCCTGCAAAGCCGTTGAAGTTCACCTCCGAAGGATTGGTCTTAATCATACCCATTGGAGGCTGAATGCCGATGATCATCTGCTGGTCGCTATTGAATGTGTAGCCCTCGCCATCGGAGAAGGCGTTCATCGCGCACCAGTTGTTGCCGTCGCCACTCCAGCCAAAGTTGATGTGATACTTGTTGGTGCTGGAATTGTAACCGTCGACATTGAAGGCATGGCCGCCAGCGCCGTTGTCCACAGCCATGAACACCACGGGACGGCTCTCAATCATCTCGGTTTGCAGCAATTGAGCCCATTGAGCCTCGGTGTAGCTGCCTTTCTGCACCAGGCGAGTGGTGGCCTCATCGTAGCCGAAGCCAATGTACATGTCGGCAACAATCTGGGCATCGGTTGTGTAGATGCCACTACCGCCAGCAGCAGCGGTGCCATACATCATGTGCTCGGCCTGGCCCACATAGCGCATCAGGGTGGCCACTGCGGCACCCTCGGCTTCGGTGTAAGTCTCGTTGTGAGTTGTGCCGTTCTCATCTTTCCATGTGCCATAATGGTCCTTCATGTTGTCCCAGTCGAAGGTCACTTGTGGCAGAGCAGCGTAGGTATAGTTCACGCTGTTATAGTAGCCCAGTTCGAGAGTCGAAGAGTAGGCAGGAAGTGGTCCAACGGGTTCAGTGGGGTATTTCCAGTAGTAGAGCACCATCGATGCCGATGTGGCAGGGCAGCCAGTGTAGCACTGGTAGTTAGTGCCGCTGTAGGTGAATTTGCACAGATCCCAGTAGGGCTCAGTTTGGTCCCACAAGCAGGTGAGCAGTGGGCCGTAAGTTGTGGCTTTGAGGCCAGGAGCCTTAGCTGTGGTTGGTTTCTCGACCTTGACGTCGGGGTGGGTAAGCAGCCAGTCGATTTGGCGCTTGTAGCCATTGAGCCATGCCTGCATGTTGGTGGGGATGCGGTCCAGGTTCAGAGGTCTGTCGCCGTAGGCAAGCACTTCCTCGGCACGATCGTCACCGCTGACGATGACAAAGGTGGTCTCGGTGTTGAAAATGTAATACACAGGAGTTTGTGCTTTCTCGCCCATCTCGGTCTTGATGAGCTTGGCTTGAGTGGCCGCAGGGGCCATGTACTTGCCGGCATACACCTTGTTGGCAAGGTATTGCTCGGCCTTGGTCTTCGCCGTTGACACATCAACGGGTGCTGCCATCAGTTGCACAGCAACTGCCATGACAGTCAGTAAAGATAGTAGCTTTTTCATTAATTGTAATTTTTTAAAAAAATATAGTTGTTTTATCTATGTATTATTAAAAATCAGTCAAAATTATAGAAATATTTTTATTTATGCAACATTTTTCACGTTCTTTCATGATTTTGGGTAATTTATACGGTATAAAAATACAAAGAAGCGCTTCTTTTGTGTGAAGCGCTTCTTTTGTGTGAATGTCAAGTTATAGTCTTACTTCTTCTTAGAAGCAAGCAGGATGTTGTAGATTACTGTGATGTCAACTGTGGTGACTTGGCCGTCGCCATCTACATCGCTGGTGGCAAGGTAGGTCTCGTCGCCGTTGAGCAGATAGTTGTAGAGGCAAGTGATGTCAACAGTAGTAACCTCACCGTCGCAGTTCACATCGCCAACGATACCATGGACGAGTGGAGTCTGGAAGCCCACAGCCAGGAGGTCGGGATAAGAACCGCCACCAATCAATTCAACCTTGTAAACCTTAGAAGCATCGAGCTGGGCCGAAGTGATAACTACCAAGCCGCTTGCGCCGCCTTGCTGTGAGTCAACAGCTGTTGCCGAAGGAGTGATTGAGCCGTCGGCATTGAGTGTGCACTCATAAATCTTGAGTGTTGCCTTGCTACTGCTACCATCCTTAACCAGAGCCTTAGCTTGGGTACAGTTGGTGACATAGAAGACTTGGTTGCCGCTACCGTAAATGCCATAAGCCTGGGCAGTGCCAAAGAACGCATCGTCGATTGGGAAGATGTCGAATGCTGCCCACGAGTTGTTGTATTGCGACAGAGAGCCGGTTTCAAGCCATTTCTGAGTGGCATCGGCTTGCTTAGCGCCATAGGTAGAAACGGTGAGCCAAGCGCAGTCGTCATCCTCATACTCGGTGTAATTGTAAATCGAAGTCATGTAGCTAACATTTGCTCCAGCAGCATCGATAGTGGCATACTTGGCTATATTGAGATAATTATCGCTGGCGGTGCCG
Organism: uncultured Prevotellaceae bacterium; assembly: GCA_947167995.1. GTDB lineage: Bacteria > Bacteroidota > Bacteroidia > Bacteroidales > Muribaculaceae > Sodaliphilus. The sequence continues at coordinate 56,909 of CAMVKS010000011.1, read as the reverse complement.
CCGTCGTTGCAATTTCCTTTAAGGTTTACTGTTGCAGTAAGGTTTCCACTGGTAAGGGTGATTGTGCCATTGCAGTTAATCTCCTCGTCACTCTTGAAAGTAACGGTGAGCGTTGTGCCTGCCTCGGCAGCTTCCTTGCTGATAGTAGTGGGCGAAACAGCAAATACATTGTTAGGATCGTTCAAAGCCACTGTAATATCGCCTGGCAACATCTTGCCGCGCACGTTGATAGTGGCAGTGCCGGTATCGCCAGGTTTTGCCGAGATTGTCAGGTCGGAAGGATCGGCAACAATCATTGGTTGGTTGAGCTCGGTCTTGAAACCAATCTCCAGAATGTCGGGGTAGCTTCCACCACCACTCAAAACTACCTTATAAATCTTGTTGGGGTCGATGCCTGCCGAAGTGATCACGCCATCAGTACCTTGCTTGGTGTCGGTAGCTGCTGTGGCAGGGGTGAGTGTGCCGTCGGCATTGAGTGAGCACTCAAAGATAGCCAATGTAGCATTTGAGCTCGACGTGCCGCTGCCCTTCACATAAGCCTTAACCTGGGCGCAATTGGTAACATAGTAGGTCTGGCTGCCGCTTCCATAAATCGAATAAGAGTTATTGGAACCGAAGTATGCGTCGTCACCAACAAATATATCGGTTGCGGTCCAGTTGTTGCTGTAAGATGACAGAGAACTGGTCTCAACCCATTTTTGGTTTTCATCGGCCTGAAGTGCACCATAAGCCGAAAGGGTGAGCCATGCAGCATCGTTTAGCATGGTGTACTTGTAGATAGAGGTCATGCCGCTCACTGTAGCGCCAGCCTCGTCGATGGTGGCATATTTTGCGATGTTCAGGTAAGAATCGCTGGCATTGCCGCCCTCGTAGGATTGTGCACTGAGAGCAACCGTCTTCGATGCTCCGTTTTTGGGAGTGAATGCTATCGAGCCGGTATATTCGGCCTCAGTATCGCCCGAGTTGAAGGTCACAGTCACTTGCACTGGAGTGCCTGCGCTGAAGCTGCTTGCGGGGATAGTAGTGTGCGAAACGCTGAACACATTGCTTGGGTCGGTGAGAGTGACAGTGACATCGCCCTCGAGGAAGAGACCTGTAACGTCGATGGTCTTGGTCACCGTTGTCGACAAAGGTGTTACGAACTCAAGCGACTCAGGATTAACAATGACTGTTGGAACCCTGGGGTCGGCCGCACAAGTGATGGGGATGGTAACGGTCTCGGCACCTGCGCTGGTGAGGGTGAGGGTGGCCTCGGCCTCGCCGGCTGCTGTGGGAGCATAGGTTACTGTGACCTCAACGCCACTGTAAGCATCCTCGGCACTGATGGTAGTGGTGTTCACACTGATAAGATTTGAGCCACTCTTAGCAATATTGATGGGTTGAGTGAGGTTATAACCCTTAACAGTGATGACTTCGGTATAAGTCTCGCCGGCATAACCCTGGAAGTTTACATTGTCGGGCTTGGCAACGATAGTTGGTCCCTGATGCTGGAGAATGTACTCGATACCATCGACTGCGTTGATGATTCCATGACCACGCTGAAGAGCAGGGCTGGAGGGATTGGTATAGGCAGTGGCTGTCTCGGCAATAATCTCCTTCACGCGGTCAACGTCGAGAGTTGGGTCGGCCTGCAGATAGAGTGCTACCACACCAGCGGCGCAAGGAGTAGCCATCGAGGTTCCACTCATCTGGCCCCACTTATAGGTTGTGCCATTGTAGGTCATCGACCAAGAAGACGACTGATAAGAGTCATAGCCATTGATTGACGAAATCACATAGTGGCCAGGAGCAGTGATGAATGGCTGGTTAACGCCGTTGAAGTCCACGCCGTAGCTCGAGAAGTAGGCGATGTCGTTAATGCCGTAAGAGCCATTGTCGGTAGAGCGCGTGCACATAGCACCCACACTAATTACCTTGGGCGATGTCATGTCGTCGCACATAGAGCCCTCGTAGGTACCAGGAGTGATGGTGTAGCCACTCACGCTGCCCGACGATGAGCTAAGAGTGCTGTAATAGCAGTCGGTATAGACGTTGATGGTGTTGCCGGCTTGTCCTTTAATTACATAGGTTGCCGAGGATTCGCTGCTTTCGATATAGAGGTTATAGCGATTGTTGAAGGCATCCACGCCACCCGAAACGGTAACACCACTAAAGGTGCCGCTTGTCATCCAGTCGCTCTGTGAGCTGCCTACGATAACCTTGATTTGCAGCTCATCGCTGGTGCTATTCCAGATGTCGCAAGCACCGGTGGCACTACCACCCCACCAGCCGCCAGAAACATTGTTGGTGACTGCCATGTAGTCGCTGCTGCTTGAGAGTGTTTTGTGGGCGTGACCGATGATGTCGGCCTCGTTACCTGCTGCAAGCAGAATCACTGCGCCATAGGTGTTGGCAACCTCGGTATAGGCGCGGCTGATGATGCTGGTGCCATCGTGAGGACCGATGTCGCTACCCAGACTGATGCTGATAACGCATGGCTTGCCAAGTTGCTGAGCATACCAGCCAATGTACTTGGCCGAACTCATGATGGCGTTATCGGTAAGTGAAGAACCGCAGCCACACAGGATGAGGTCGGCCTCGGGGGCCATACCAGAGTAGTTGCCTACTTGCGAGCCTGCGGCGCAACCACTGGTGTGCGTGCCATGACTCTCACCAGTGTCGTCGCAGGTGAGGGCGGCGATTTGGCTTGGAGTGGTGTACTGATAGCCCATGAGTTGCACGCCGTCGATAGTGGCTTTGGTACCGCCGTTGGCGCTGCTGGCGTTAGGCATATAAACCGCTTTCACGCGAGTGTTGCCATTCGCATCAAGGAAAGCACGGTGGTTGAACTGGATACCATCGTCAATGAGACCAACAACTACACCTTGACCAGTATAGCCCTGTGGAAGGCCATAGTTGGTGCCGTCCCATGCCTTGTCGGCGTTAACAATGCCTTTGGCTACATCGGTGAGCAGTCGTGCGTTGCGTGCGATACCCACTTGCTTGACACCACCAAGGCGAGCTACAGTCTCAAGCTTGTCGACAGGAATACTGGCAGTGACAAAGTCGCTGAACAGACCAGTAACTTGTACTCCGTTAGCCTCGAGTTCGGCTATCGAAGAACCATTCAGGGTGATGAAGCATTCCACATACTCCATGCCATTCAATGTCTTGGGCGAGGCAAGAACACTCTTGCCGTTAGGTGCCTGGGCAACGGCATTGGCACGTTGCTGTAAGAACACTCGTGTTGGCGCACTTAGCTTGTCGCCTGCAATAATTGCAAGCGACACACATGCTGCCATCAAAAAAAGGAAATACTTTCTCATAAAAGATTGTTTAAAAAGATGATTTTATTATGAATAATTTATAATTATACCGATATTTGTGTATTATGGCTGCAAAATTAAATATTTTTCCTTAAATAACCAATATTAAAAACTATCATTATTGGTAATGTGAGTAATTTTATTCCTTCAATTCGTTAAAAAAATGCCACAGGGCACTTGGACTCTGTGGCGATTGTTATCGGTTAGATTGCGGAGTCGGTTTTTATTGCTCTACGCCTGCAAGGAAGGTGCGGTCGATGATGGGTGTGGTGTAGGCGTAGGGGATGAAATCAATGCTCGAGATGGGACGGGTGATAAAGAAGTTGGCCACCTTGCCAGGAGCAATGCTGCCGTAGTCGGCACTCAGAGCCATCGCCGCAGCACCGTTGATGGTAGCCGCGTTGAATGCCTCGGCGGGCTGCAGGCGCATCTTGATGCAAGCAAGCGAAACCACAAACTTCATGTCGCCGCTGGGTGTGGAGCCTGGGTTGTAGTCGCTGGCGATGGCCACAGGCAGGCCGGCGCTAATCATCTTGCGTGCCGGGGCAAACGGCATGTTCAGGAAGAACGAAGTGCCCGGCAATGCTGTGGGCATGGTGTCGCGGCCGCGCATCATGGCAATGTCGTCGTCGGTCATGCTCTCAAGATGGTCTACCGAGAGGGCATTGTGCTTCAGAGCCACCTCTACCCCACCCGACGGTGCAAGCTCCTGTCCGTGAATTTTGCCACGCATACCATATTTGAGACCAGCCTCAAGAATGCGTGAAGTTTCCTCGGGAGTGAAGAAACCCTCGTCGCAGAACACATCCACAAAGTTTGCCAGTCCCTCGGCAGCCACTGCGGGAATCATCTCGTTGACAACAAGGTCAACATAGTCGGCTTGACGGCCGGCATAGGCGCGTCCCACGGCATGGGCTCCCAGGAATGTCGAGACCACGCGCAGGCGTGTGCTCTCTTGGATGCGGGCTATCACGCGCAACATCTTGAGTTCGTCCTGTGTGTTGAGACCGTAGCCACTCTTAATCTCGATGGCTCCTGTTCCCTTGGCGATTACTTCGCGCACGCGTTCCATGGCAGCATCATAAAGCTGCTGCTCGGTCATCTCGTGCAAGCGGTCGGCACTGTTGAGGATGCCACCGCCACGACGGGCGATTTCGGCATAGGAAAGGCCGTTGATTTTGTCCACGAACTCCTGCTCACGGCTGCCGGCATAGACAATGTGGGTGTGAGAGTCGCACCAGCTGGGCATCACGGTGCCACCAGCGGCATCGACAATCTCGTCAACGTCGGTGGGAGCTGGACGGTTGTCTACTGTGTCAAATTCAGTAATAATGCCGTCTTCCACGAGCATCCAGGCATTGTGGATGCTATCAAACTGTGCCATTTCGGCACCGCATCTTTTCAGCACACCCCCGCCGTCGATACCGGCGAGGGTGGCGATATTATTGACTAAAAATTTCATCGGCGCAGGAATTGTATTGCTTTCTCAATGAGAGGATACATAATCACGTCGTCGCCAATGAATGGAACCTCCTTGCGGAACTCCTCGTGCATCTTCATGATGACTGGAGAAGATTTCTTGGGGAAGCGGAACTCAAGTGCCTGAGCTGCGTTGAAAAGCTCGATGGCAAGCACGCGCTCGGTGTTGAGCACCACCTTGTAGAGCTTGATGGCTGCATTGGCACCCATGCTCACGTGGTCCTCCTGATCCTGACATGATGGAATGCTGTCGAGACTGGAAGGTGCTGCAAGCGACTTGTTCAAGCTAACCACGCTGGCGGCGGTGTACTGAGTAATCATGAAACCGCTGTTGAGGCCTGGATTGGCAACGAGGAAGCTGGGCAGGCCACGAGTTCCCGATACAAGACGGTAGATGCGTCGCTCGCTGATGTTGGCAAGTTCGCTCAGTGCTATAGCGAGGAAGTCCATGGGCATAGCGATGGGCTCGCCATGGAAGTTGCCGGCGCTGATGATAAGGTTTTCATCGGGGCAAACGGTTGGGTTATCGGTCGCGCTGTTGATTTCGGTGTCAATAACCGATTTCACATAACGTATAGTGTCCTTAACGGTGCCGTGAACCTGTGGCACGCAGCGGAAGGAATAAGGATCTTGAACATGCACTTTGGCTTGCTTGATGAGTTCGCTGCCAGTGAGCAACTCCTTCATGTGGGCTGCGGTCTCGAGCTGACCCTTGTGGGGGCGCACCAGGTGTACTGCCTCGGTGAATGGCTCGATGCGGCCATCGTAGGCGTCGAGCGACATGGCTGCAATCTTGTCGGCCCAGTCACTCAAGCGCTCGGCCTGGAGCAGTGACCACACTGCAAACGAGCTCATGTTCTGAGTGCCGTTCAACAGTGCCAAGCCTTCCTTGCTTGCCAACTCAATGGGCTTCCAGCCTTTGAGCTTGAGCAGCTCGGCAGCTGGCATCACTTTGCCCTCATACTCTACCTCGCCAAGTCCCACCAATGGCAGACTCATGTGGGCCAGTGGCACGAGATCGCCCGATGCTCCAAGTGAGCCCTGGCGGTAAACCACGGGAATCACGCCCTCGTTGAAGAAGTCGATAAGGCGCTCCACCGTGTCGAGCTTGCTGCCCGAGTAGCCGTAGCTCAACGACTGAATCTTCAACAGCAGCATGATGCGCACGATTTCGTTGGGCACACGTTCGCCCACGCCACAGGCGTGCGACATCATCAGGTTGATTTGAAGTTGTGATAGTTGGTCCTTGCTCACTTTCACGTTGCACAGCGAGCCAAAGCCAGTGGTCACGCCATAGACAGGCACATCGCTGGCAGCAATCTGTTCGTCGAGATACTTGCGGCAACGGATGATGCGTTCCTTGGCATCGTCGCTGAGTGCCAACTTGATGTTTTTCTCAATTATTTCGCCCACACGCTCAATCGAGAGGTGCTCGGCGCTAATTAAATGTGTCATTTGATTGGTTTTGTTTATGCTAATAGTTGTTTGTTTTTAATTATGTGTGTGCAAAGGTAGAAATAAATCACCATATAATAAAATAAAGAGCCAATAATAATTTTTCAGCAACAAATTATGCAACTACATGACAAGGAAACAAGAAGACAAGAAATTGCCTGGTGACAGGGTTGTTTTTAAGTTGTTTTAGTTGTTTGATATAACGGTCGAAGTGGGAGGAGAACTCCTGTCACTCCTGTCAAAAAAAAAGACATGAGAAACATGATTATAATAATCTAATTCATTCTTGGCAAGCAATGGGTTGACGCCCCGCCGCCCAGGTTGATGATTGATTCTTGAATAATTTAGAAAATTTACACATTATTTCTTGTGAATTTAGAATCTGATTCCTGCAAGAGCACTAAATTCCAGCATGGAGTTATAGAGGTGACTATCATTTTTCTTGTAGCGATGATGGTCGGCATAGGCTTGCAGGCCCATGAAGAAGTTCTTGTGGTTGTAGACAGCGCCCACGCGAGCTCGCACGTTGAGCGACAGTGCACCATGCTTCTCGCCAGGCTGGGCAAAGATGTTGTAGCGGTAGCCCAGGTAGGGTGTGACGGTGAGATTTAGCAACCATTTGGGACCGAGCACGAAGTTGTGGCCATAGCCCACGAGCAGGCAGTAGTCATTATAGAGGATGCGTGGTGGCTCAACGCCTTCGGGAATGTAGTATCGCGCATCATCAACGAGTTGGTCTCCGTCGATTTTCACGTCATAGTGCTGGAGGCTGAAGCCAGCCAAGAACGACCCGGCACTGCGTTTCTGGTACTTCGAGAAGCAATAGGCTGCCGCCTGCGCGTAGCGTCGGTTGTTGAAGAAATAGTAGGCAGTGAGTCCCATCGCCTTGCGGCTGATGCCCGATTGCCTGAACTTATGTCGCTCGTCATCCAGGTTTTTGTCGGTATAATAAACGTTGATATCGTTCTGGTTCTCCCAGTAGTAGGCGTCGGCAGTGAACCGGGCACAGGTGAAGGAAAAGTCCACTTTGTTTGATATATCGCCGCCATGAATCAAGTTACTGATGCAGATAGAATATCCCAAGCTCACTGCCATGAATGACAGAGACACACCAATGTTTGACACCAAGTTGCTGTTCATCAAGACCCTGACATCCTTAAATGGAATGCCAACATAGGAATCAATCCAATTGTTGCTCTTGAGGATGAGTTTCCAGTTCTTGCCAGTGGGCTTGACATAGGCGCTGTCATAGCTGTTGAACGCCTTGTCGCCCCACACATAGGTCTTGTAGCAGAACATCAGGAATTTGGGATAGCCCATTGTGCTGTCCTTGAAGTTGACCTTGCCGTGCTTCATTGCACGCCACCAGTAGCGATTGTCGCGCGTGGTGTCGTAGGGCTCGTTGAGCTTGTCGTTGATGCGCTGGGTGATATTCTGCTTTAACTGCTGGAACTTGCTCAGTTGCTGCACCGAGTCTATTGCCTCGGGCACTGTATCAGGCGCAACGTCCTGACTCCACGACAGAGCCGGCACGCAAAGCACAAGAATCAAAATCAGGTAAAAGCGTTTCATCCAACTGAAATCTTTAGAAGTCGCTGAAGAACGATGGGCGAATGAGCAATCCCAGTCGCACACGGCAGTGGTACTTGTTATAGTCGAGCATGTTCTCGCCGTAGCCGTCGTAGAAGTGCAGCATCAGGAACTGGTTGTCCTTCTCGCGGATGCGGAAGCCCACGTTGATGATGGTGTTGAAACTGAAGTTCCAACCCTGGCGCTTAACGAAGGTCACGTCGGCCACCCAGCGCCTGTTATTAGAAACAAACTGTGCGCCAAACTGGAAGATACCACTGTACTTAAGGATATCCTTGTTTTGCTGGCCGTCGATAATAGGAATCCACACCTTGCCATGATACATCAAGTTGCGGTTGATAAATGCCGAACCAGCAAACGAGATTTTGTTCCAGCTGCGCGATGCCTCACCGTCACGGCCGTTGGACTCATGCTCAATCATGATAAGGGTGCTACCCACAAGGCGGCCTTTAACGAAAATAGGCGTCTGCACACCAATTCCAGGGTTGAAGTTCAGGTCGTGGAATGGCAGCGACTCCTCAAAGATGTTCCACATAGCCTTCTGCGAATAGCTCAAGAAAATGTGGCTGTGGAGTGGAAGCACCGACTTCGTGAGACGCTGGCGGAAACTTATCTGGAACTTCACATCGCTGTTAAACTCGTTAGGCTTATGGTTCAGCGCTGTACCAAGAGCGAAATAGTTGTCCTTGTAAATTCCAAAGAAGGGGCGGTTATCAAAATCGTGAATGAGGCTATCGACATTGAATTGTTGTTGCTCTTTGCCTAAGATCTTTGTGGCAATTTGTGCCTGAGAAGGGCAAGCAACACCTGCAAGGACCAATACTATTATAATTCTAAAAAGTTTCATTTCTATTATCGTTTTTGTTTATTCTATTTTTATACTTTACTATTTCACCGTTCAATTAAACTACAGTGAAATTCACAATATCAATGTGATCGTACTTGGCGATTATCCTGTCGTTCATCCAAATAAAAAAGTCTATACTTGTATCAGTCTCGCCATTTGGCAATTTATACTCGTAGCACTCAAGACTGAGCATATACAAATCATCGCCATAGGCCATCAGCTCCTCGGCAGAGGAGAAAAGAACTTTTTCTTGACGTCCTGAATGAATGTGTTGTGGAACACCGTCAACCCACAGCACAGCTCGCATGTTGTGATCCTCATCATCCTCATAGCCGCAAGCATAGATGTGGCCATTGAGATAAGTGGTCGAGCTCACGTGACCAAGAGGAAGGTCGTATTCATAAGGAGGCGGGTTAAGAGTGCGAGGGAGAACTTGCAGCTCCTTGTCAACCCAGATGCAGGGTTCGGTTCCCACATGGCCACCCACGATGGTGTGGTCGGTGTCGTAAGCATAGATATTGGTTGCATGACCACTCACATCTGGACTGGGCTTGGGAAGAATAGCCTTGACATAGCGACCCTTTGACTCATAGTAGAGCACGGCATCGTTAGGCTCGCCATGGTGGTATTCCATGCCTGCGAGATAGCACTTGCCATTGCTCACTGCAATGCATTGTCCCGAAGTGTTGAAATCTTCACAATCCTCGATAGGGAATATACCACTGTTTTTCAAGATGTAGGGATAGTCGAAGAGGTAGATGTAATAGTCCCACTTGGCGATACCTTGCGTCTCGTGGCTCACGTTATCGATGAAATCGATGTGCAGTGTGCTCCACTTTCCGTTTTTCCAATATCCCACCTTATCCTTGGAGTTCTTTCCCGAGACAAAATAGTCATCACCATCGCTAATTATCTCACTGGCATACTCGCAGTCGGGGAGCTCCATGATTCTGTCGCCCATCAGGTCATAGATGTGACCTTCGGAGGTGAGCACATAGACCTGTCGCTCGCCACGACGCTTGACTTTGACCTCATCTTTTTCACAAGAAGAGAGAATTAATAAGGCTACAAGCAACAAAATGCAGCTGTAAAGAATATTTTTCATTTTTGTTAAAATAATTATTCTAAAAAATTAGATTTGGTTTTTAAAGCAAAAATGTAGTTTTACTAAAAACAAAGTGTTAATTAGTCGCAAAGGTAAGCATTTTTCTTGTTTATAATACCAAATTATTAAAGAAAAAAAATTAATGTATTTATATAAAAATATAATCTCATTTGAAAAAGAAGAGTTCTGAAACATGAATTATAACTAAAAAAAAACGTCACCAGAAAAAATTGGTGACGTTTATGTAACAGAATCAAGTAGATTACTCTTCGAGCAAAGCGTCGTCAACGAGGTTGGGCATGGTTACCTGGAGGCCTGGAGTGCGCTCCATCTCGCGGCGGATGGCGTCCATTGAGCCATTATTGCGAGCCCACGAGCGGCGTGCGATGCCGTTGTTCACATCCCACAGGAGCATCTGGCGGATGCGGCGGTCGGCTTCCTCGCTACCGTCGATGACCATGCCGAAGCCACCGTTGATGACCTCGCCCCAGCCTACTCCACCACCGTTGTGGAGGCTCACCCATGTAGCGCCGCGGAAAGCGTCGCCAATCACGTTGTGAACAGCCATGTCGGCGCAGAACTGCGAACCGTCGTAGATGTTGCTGGTCTCGCGGAATGGCGAGTCGGTACCACTCACGTCGTGGTGGTCACGGCCCAGAACAACTGGCTTGCTGATCTCGCCGCGGCGGATGGCATCGTTGAATGCCAGAGCAATCTTGGTGCGGCCTTCGCAGTCGGCATAGAGGATGCGTGCCTGCGAACCCACAACGAGGTGGTTCTTGCCAGCCTCGCGAATCCAGTGCAGGTTGTCGGCAAGCTGTCCCTTGATATCGGGAGTCACGGTGCCCATCATGTCGTCGAGCACCTGTGCTGCGAGTCGGTCGGTCACTTCCAGGTCGTGAGGATCGCACGAAGTGCAAACCCAGCGGAAAGGACCGAAGCCATAGTCGAAGAACATTGGGCCCATGATATCCTGAACGTAGCTTGGATAGCGGAAGTGAGTCTCGTCCTTCATGATGTCGGCGCCAGCACGGCTTGCCATGAGCATGAAGGCATTGCCATAGTCAAAGAAGTACATGCCATCGGCTGTCAAGCGGTTGATGGCGGCCACTTGACGGCGCAGCGACTCAAAGACACACTCCTTGAAGCGCTCGGGCTCCTCGGCCATCATGCGCTTCGACTCCTCGAGGCTGTAGTCCACGGGATAGTAGCCACCAGCGTAGGGGTTGTGCAGCGAAGTTTGGTCGCTACCCAGGTCAACATGTATGCCTTCGTCGGCGAGACGCTCCCACAGGTCGACCACGTTGCCCACATAGGCCATAGAAACCACTTTCTTCTCCTCAACAGCCTTGCGGATTGCTGGAATGAGCTCGTCGAGGTTCTCGTGCAGCTCGTCGACCCACCCCTGGTCGTAGCGCTTGCGTGCTGCGAGAGGGTTGATCTCGGCAGTAACACTAACCACACCGGCAATGTTACCAGCCTTGGGCTGAGCGCCGCTCATGCCACCCAGACCTGCGGTGACAAAGAGAGGTATGCGCTTCTCGCGCTCGTCGCCCATCACCTTGCGTGCCGCGTTGAGCACTGTGATAGTGGTGCCATGCACGATGCCTTGCGGGCCAATGTACATGTAGGAGCCGGCAGTCATCTGGCCATACTGGCTCACGCCCAGAGCGTTCATGCGCTCCCAGTCGTCGGGTTTGCTGTAGTTGGGGATTACCATACCATTGGTCACAACCACGCGAGGTGCGTCTTTGTGCGATGGGAACAGTCCCAGTGGGTGACCGCTGTACATGACGAGGGTTTGCTCGTCGGTCATCTCGCTCAGGTATTTCATCACGAGGCGGTATTGTGCCCAGTTCTGGAACACGGCACCATTGCCGCCGTAGGTGATGAGCTCATGAGGATGCTGAGCAACGGCTTTGTCGAGGTTGTTCTGAATCATCATCATGATGGCTGCAGCCTGACGGCTCTTGTGTGGATAGTCGTCGATGGGACGAGCCTTCATCTCATAGCGTGGACGCAGGCGATACATATATATGCGACCATATTTCTCAAGCTCCTCGCGGAACTCGGGCAGCAATGTGGCGTGGTGCTTGGCAGGGAAGTAGCGCAGTGCGTTGCGCAGAGCGAGCTTCTTCTCCTCGGGGTTGAGAATGTCCTTGCGCTTGGGTGCATGGTTAATCTCGGTGTCGTAAGGCATTGGTTCGGGTAGAACGTCGGGGATTCCAGCCCTGATGTCGGCAATAAATTCTTCTCTTGTCATTGTTCTTTATAATTTACTAGAAGTTCTAGAAATTCTAGATGGAACTAGATGTTCTAGATTATTTACAATTTAGTTTCTACTATTGCGGTGATGTCGGCTTCCTCGGCGTTAGCCTTCTTGATGAGCTCGTTGGCCTCGGCGATAAGAGCATCGGCAACAGAGCGGTCCTTGAGAGAGCCGGCGTTAATCTTCACATTCATACCAGCGCCGAGCACAGCGGCACGTGCGGCGAGAACGCCCACGCCAGCGTCGCTCACGCTGTTGGGATTGCCTTCCATGACCATGGCACGGCAAATCTCAAACACCTTCATCGACTCCTTCATGGTGCGCAGAGGCACTTGAGCGGCATAGAGGGTTGCATCTTGGATAGCGGCACTGCGTGCGGCTTTGTCCTCATCGGTCTTCTTGGGCATGCCAAATGCTGCCATGATACGGTTGAAGGCCTCGGTGTCCTCGTCGACGAGGTGAAGCAGCTCGCGTGCGATAGCCTGACCCTTGTCGGCCCACTCGCTGAACTCTTTCCAGCGATCGTCCCAACCGGGCTTGTGGCTCGAGAGGTTGGCAACCATAGTTCCCAGCGATGCACCCAGCGCGCCCATGTAGGCCGAGATGGTGCCACCGCCAGGGGCTGGTGACTCGCGCGAAGTCTCCTCGGCAAATCCAGTTACGGTGAGGTCGACGAGCTTGCTGGCGCTGTCGTCTTGAATCATATATTCAATAACCTTCTCCTTGGGGTCGAATGGCTTGAGGTCGTCGAGACCCAGCGAGTGGATTGCAATCTCGATGATGTCGCCCTCGGGGATACCAGTAGAGCGGTGCTGCTTCTCGAGGAAGTATTTACCAGCCTCGATGAGGCAACGCTTGGGCAGCAATCCCACAATCTCGGTGCCAGTGACGCGGATGCCGCGGTTTTGAGCGCAGCGGCTCACCTCGTCAAATGCCACGTGCAGTGGAGTGGTGTTGATGTCAGTAATGTTCATCGACACTTGAGCAATCTTATACTCGTCGATATACCAGCCAATGGCCTTGGTGCCCTTGAGCGTGCCAGGCTTCATGATGGTGTTTCCGTTCTCGTCTTTCTTGGGAGTGCCAGTGATGGGGTTGCCCTCACGCACGGGGCGTCCCTTCTCACGAACGTCAAAAGCGATAGCGTTGGCACGGCGAGTGCTGGTGGTGTTGAGGTTGAAGTTGGTAGCGATGAGGAAATCGCGTGCGCCCACTGCTGTGCAGCCAGTGCGAGCCACTTGCTCGTCGATGGGGCGTGCGCCAAAGTCGGGTGCTCCGTCCTTGCTCACGAGTTTCTCGGCAAGCGCCTCATACTCACCCTTGCGGCACACTGCCAGGTTGCGGCGCTCGGGAGTGAACGCAGCTGCCTCGTAGCAGTAGCAGGGAATTCCAGCCTCGGCAGCGATGCGCTCGGCAAGTTTGCGTGCCAGCTCGGCGCACTCCTCAAGAGTGATTCCAGCGATAGGGATGAGAGGGCACACATCGGTAGCACCCATGCGTGGATGCGCGCCATGATGCTGACGCATGTCGATGAGCTCGCCTGCGCGTTTCACTGCTTGGAAAGCTGTTTCCACCACGTCTTCGGGGCTTCCCACGAAGGTAACCACAGTGCGGTTGGTAGCCTCACCTGGATCCACGTCGAGCAGTTTCACACCTTTAGCCTGGCGAATAACGTCGGTAATTTGGTTAATCACGTCCATGTTGCGGCCCTCGCTGAAGTTGGGCACACATTCAATAAGTCGGTTCATGTTGTTTTTTAGGTTGTTTTATTGTTAATTGTTTTTGTTTTTTTCTAGATGGACTAGAGGCTCTAGATAATCTAGATTGTGCCTTGTTAATAGGCTCTTCCAGTTGCTGCCAGCAGCGTGTTGTGCATGAGCGAGACAATGGTCATGGGGCCCACGCCGCCAGGCACCGGGGTGATGTAGCTGCACTTGGGTGCTACGTGCTCAAAGTCGACGTCGCCGCACAAGCGCCAGCCGCGCTCGCGTGTCTTGTCCTCAACGCGTGTAGTGCCCACATCGATAACCACGGCACCCTCTTTCACCATGTCTTCCTTGACAAACTCAGGGCTTCCAAGGGCAGCAATCAGGATGTCGGCCTGGAGGCACATCTCCTTGATGTTGGGGGTTGCGCTGTGGCACACTGTCACTGTGCAGTTGCCTGGAGTTGCCTTCTGCATGAGCATGTTGGCTATGGGCTTGCCCACGATGTTGCTTCGTCCCAGCACCACGCAGTGCTTGCCGCGAGTGTCGATGCCATAGCGGTCGAGCAGCATCACTATGCCCGAGGGAGTGGCAGGCTTGAAGCACGGCAGTCCAATTGTCATGCGTCCCACGTTGATGGGGTGGAAACCGTCCACGTCCTTGCGGTAGTCGATGGCCTCGATCACATCTTGTTCATTGATGTGCTTGGGCAACGGCAGTTGCACGATAAAGCCATCCACGGCAGGATCGTTGTTGAGTTCTTGTATCTTGGCAATGAGTTCTTCTTGAGTAACAGTCTCGTCCATGCGAATGAGCGATGAGTCGAAGCCGCATTGCTCACATGCCTTGGTCTTTGACGCCATGTAACTCTCGCTGCCGCCATCATGTCCCACAAGCAGTCCCACCAGGTTTGGCCGGCGGCCTCCCGCTGCTACTATCTCTTTAACTTGCTCGGCAATTTCCTCCTTGATTTGTGCCGATATCTTCTTTCCGTCAATTATTTGCATATAGTTGTTTTATAATTAATGTGCAAAATTAGTCAAAATTCATATACCAACCACACATCACACCCACTTTTAACGCATTTTTAAGGTTAACACTCAATTAGCCAACCTTGAAAAAAAATTGGGTTTCACATTAGTTTTGGCAAAAAACAACCGCCAGGATGACGAGAAAGACTGCATCCTGGCGATTATTAATTGCTCATTATGAATAGTTTTAATTACCGAGCAAGATGTTGTAGACAGCGGTGACGTCGGCACTGGTGATTTCCCCGTCGCCATTTTGGTCACCATTAACAATGTAGCTTGAGTCTCCGTTGAGCAGATAGTTGTAAAGAGCTGTAATGTCGGCACTGGTCACGCTACCATCGCCGTTCACGTCGCCTGGCATGAAGGTTGCGGTGCCGTTGATGGTCACCCACGCATTCCTGACGATGTTGCCGTTGGCATCACCAACGAAGTAGTTATCCAAACTGGAATAGTAAACCGGCTGGCCGCCTTGTGGCTCGGTGATAGTGCCGGCAAGCAACTCGCTGTACCCCAACGATGCAAATTTGCCAAAGCCTCTGAGTTGGGCATCCGGACTGTTAACGCTCAAGTTCCCCAACGAAATCACACCAATGCCTTCAGAAGAATTATTGGCGGCTCGCACCTTAACCGATTCACTGACGGTAATGTCCTTGTATCCTGCAAGCGCAACGATTAAGCCCGAACTTCCTGTCGATGTAACCACCAATTCTCCATCACCGCCTATCTGTGCCGACTCAACAAGCGATACAACTTCTTTCGAAGCCGACAGCTTATTGGTACCCACAGTGTTGATGGCCAGACTCGGGATTTCGCTTCGGAGGGCGGCAGTCGAGGCATCGCTGCTGGTGATAGTTGCTCCGTTAAGCGTGAGCATGCCACCGGTGGAGCCACCTTCGAAGGTCACGGTGCCGTTGCCCAGCACATCGTCCTTGTTCACGCTGTTTACTTGCGTTCCGGCAATCCACAGCGGGTATTTATCGCCGCTGACGGTTACCACGCAGCTTGCTTCCTTGCCGCCGGCGCTGAGGGTGATAGTAGCCGATTCGCCTATCATTTCGGGGTTGTCGGTCATGGTCACCACATAGGTCTCAATGCCGGTGGTGGTGACATAGGCCGCAGTTGCCACATCTGGATTGCTACTGGTTATGGTTTTGTTGCTATACTGACGCCAAGCGTCGGGCAGGTCACTGGTGATGTCCAGCTGCAGCTTGCCACCCAGGGGCACTTCGGCCTCCTCAGGACTGATGCTGAGGCTGTAGATGGGTCGTTCCACTACTCTCACTTTCAGATAGTCGTAGCCATAGCTCACATTGTTCACCTTGTGTGACACACTGAAGGAATAGGTGTGGTTTGTGAGCATATCGCTTGTGTTGGGAATGAGGGTGATGGTGCGGTTTTCCTTGTCGACGGTGAAGCTCGGAAGACGCGAGGTCTGTGAGGCTACGCTGGGGAACGGGCCTTGCACCGCGTGGTAGGTTACCGTCACATTGCCAGGCAGGGTGGCACGTGCCGGGAACACGGTGAACGGAATGCCCTCAACCATGTTGTTGTAGTTGACAAGGGTGTCGCCATTGTTGACAACTAACTTGTAGGGCATGAAACTGCCGTTGTCCTCACTCACATTGAGGTAGAGTTGGGCAGAAGCCACCACGTCGTCGGGACCGCCATTGTCGGGAACAAGCTCCATGCCGAGCGCGAGCTGGTTGCAACCGCTCAGGATGGGCTTGACATAGACCGTCTTGTAGCGCGTGTTGTCGCTCAGCGGCGTGGTGCAGGCTGCGTTGGCATAAAGCTGGCAAACGTTGGAGCCTGCCGTGTTGTTGTAGGTGATATAGAAGTCCTGGCCGCGAATTCCGGCAAAGTCGGTGGCATTGCCGGGCAATGGATTGATGACCAGCTTGAGCACACCGTTCTTCTTGGTGGTGTAGGTCACATAGCCATTCAGGTACTCCATCTCGGCGAAGTTGCCACTGCTCTGTGGGGTCACGGTCAGCGACAATCCTTTAGTCACGGTCACATTGTCGAGTAAGATTGATTCGTCTTCATAACGCTCACCCGGCAGATGTGTAGTGGTTTCCTTGAAACGGGTCACCACATAATTTACCGCACCCAGAGTGCCGCCACTCATCGAGATGGTGCCGTTGCTTGTGGGCTTGATGGAGTTGGCCCACCAGCTGTCATTCTCAGGATTGTAGAGGAACTGGGTGAACTGCGCAGGTGTGAGCAAGATGTATTCCTGATTGCTGCGTGCGTTGGTCACCCTCACGTTGCCGGTGACATAGGTGAGCGTGGGTTTGACGGGGTAGTCCCAGTTCTCAAGCTTGTGAACATAGTATTGCTTTGTTGCGAGTGTGCCCTCGTAGCCGTCGAGCGATACCTCGGCGGTGATGAAGGCATCCACATCCTGTTGTGTGAAGGTGTAGCTCCAGGTGTCGCCGGTAATCACTTCCTCATGAATCAGGTCGCTGCTCTCTTCTTCGTAGGGTCGGCGGTAGAGCCTGAGCGTCATCACGCAGTTCTCGTAGTTGCGATAAGGATTGAGCGGAGCCATGTTCACCTTCATGGTGTCGCCCGGCAGCACAATCTTGGTGTTCACACCTCCATCCCTCAGCAGGAAGGGGTTGTTCACTCCGGTGATATGTGACATGTACGGACGGTGCAGTTTCACATAGTCAATGAATGGTGTGGTTGCACTGGCGCCAAAGCTGGTGCCATTGTTGATGAGCACGCCGGGATAAGTTCCGGTGCGGCCCGATACCGAGCCTTGCGCTCCCACAGGTCGCACCAGATTGATTTGGGGTGTGTTTGCGCCATACACCGACCAGCTTGTGGCTTCAAGGGGATTGACCCCACCTTCAGAGTAGATTTCCCAAGAGAAGTCGCTTTGTGGATTTAAGTTTATAATGTGTCCATGAATGCCGTTCTGTGAATATCCGCGCGCAATGAGGTTGCGGCAACTGATGTTGATGGTTCCTGGCGACACGATGCCGTTCCTGCCCGTGGCGAGCATACTTTGACTCGTCTGGTTGCCCTTGATGTCAATGATGTTGCGGGCCCACAAGCCGTTTCCGTTATTGTTGGCTAAGGCTCTCACCTTACAGTGATTAAAACTCATGCTGCCCATTGCATAAATGGCTGCATTGGCAGTGGTATTTACTTCAAGCTTGCAGTTTTGGGCATTGAGTGAGTTGCAATATAATCCCGCCGTTACTGTGGTTGAATTATAGCCCTTGTGGTTTATATAGATTTCACCACCGGTGAGATTTGCCTCCCCGGCGCGGATGCCGTCGGCTCCGTCATTAGTGAGCTTTGACAGGCTGAAGTAGCCATTTAAGATGTTGAATTGCTTGATTCTGGTTTGGGAATCACCTAAGTATCCGTTCACTGTTACATGACTCTGGCTGCCGGCTACTTCAAAGTAATCAAGATTCTCATTGGAAGTGTTGGGCCAACCTGTCACAGCTCCCTGGGGCGCCGAAATGGATACCATACTGTTATTGATCAGCACTTCAGAGCCTCCATTCGCCACAATGGCATTACCACTGCGCGAAGTTATACTCGCGGTTGAGTTGCTCACTTCGAGCTTGCCGCCATGCAGCCCCAGGGTGTTGTCGTTGCCATAAATGTAGATGTAGCCTTCACCCCTGATGGTGAGGCTCTTCACATTCATGGCGCTCATGGTTACGCCTGTTTCCTGGTCGATGTAGAATTTGGCGTGATTGCTCAACACAATGGTCAGGTCGTTATCGGGCGCATAAATCTCCTTCATGCTCAAGTTGCTCGACACGTTGAGGGTGGTGGCGCCAGCGGTGATTTTCACATGCTTGCCCGAGCATGTGGATTGCAGGTAATCGCCGGTGTAGCTGCTCGAGCCGTTGAGTGTCACATACTCATAGGCATGTGCCGCCGTAGTGCTCACGAGCATTACCAGCAGCAGCGCCAGCCACTGCCGTAATGGTTGCTTGATGCTAAACTTCTTTTTCATGTTGTAACTATTTTAATGATTAATATTCGTTCTCGTTCTATAGTACTGCCCTCTTTTCTCAATACTCATAACTCATAACTCAATACTCTACAATTAATCGTCGAGGCTGGTCTGCATCCACACATCATAGATGGTGGCACCTGCCGAGTTCTCCATTATGGTGCCTGCATTGTAGTTGTTGAGAGTGCTTGCCATCACCTTGCGTGCCGAGCCAGATCCAGTGTCGAGTACCATGCCAATGATTCCGTTTTTCACGTCGAACTTCATAGGTGATGTCCCGCTTGGATAGGCGGTATAGGATGCAGTAGTACTAGAACCAAGCTGATAGGTACGGATGCCACCGCTGTAATAGAACTTGTTGCCTTCAAGAAGGAAGTTTCCTGGATTAATCAAGGTTCCACTGGAATTGTAGTTTGAGCCTCCCATCGATAGGCCATTTTCACTCACTTGGCCCGTGTAGAGTTGCAATCCTCCCGAAGCTGTATATCTCAGGAATACATTCTTTCCAAACGACCAGTAATAAGTATCATACTCACTGTCTCGTTCATAGAATCCAAAGGCATCAACATAGACAGTGCCGTCCTTGACAAACAATCGGTTGAACAAATAGTGAGACCAGGGATAAACCGATAGGTTGTTGCCGGTTGTTAGTTTGGCAAGATAGCCAGTGGCATCGCCGAGATAAATATAAGGAACTCCAAGTATATCATCATTTACTCCAAAGTTGGAATTAGTTCCCACATAATAGAGGTTGCCGCTGTCGTCGGTGGCGAGGTCATTGATGATAAGAGCAGCATTGGTTTTCAACAGAGTCTTGTTCTTATAGACATTGGTGCTCACCCATCTGTCACAGTCATCGCTATTATCATCCTTATAGGCCGAAGTGTAGTACACATTGTTGTTTTTGTCGACCCACATGTGAGGAATACCGGCTATACAACGGGTGACATTAGGTTTTGGAAATCTACAATAAATTTTTGAGGCACCGGTGAGGCCATCTTTATACACATTGAAGTATCCGCCTCCATGAGCTCCTGTGGCCTTCAGAATCGCAGCTGTACCAGAGTAATAGTTAGTATTAGAATTTGATACATCTTTGCGCATCATCACATAGGCTGTGCTGCCACGCACAATCACCTCGTTAGCGCTAGTATAATTGTCTCGACCACTCAGGTACATGCTCTTGTCCTCCCAGTTGCGCCACAAGATGGGTTTCTTGTTGCTGGTGGCTCCAACAGCCCACACGGTGGGGTTCACCTTCACCTCGTAGACATAGGTGCAGTTGAGATTGTCCCTGGTTTTATACTTGATGGTGAGCGTGGTGGTACCCACCTTGTGGGCTACGACACTCACCTGGTCGTTGCTCGAGTTGATGTCGAGAATGCCGCTGGTCGAAGAGGTGACGCTGGTCATCGTGCCTCGGGAGTCGGAGTTGTTGCCATCGTAGGGTCTGAAAATGATGTTGGTGCCCACATTGATGTTGACATTTTGGTAGGTTGAGCCAGCATTAAGGCGGTAAGATGTTCTATCGTCATAGTTGTAGTACCGCATCGAGAGGTCACGCCCTCCCCAAACGCTGGTCCAAGGAGAGTTGATCGAAAGGCTGCGGCCTTGTTCCAGTCCAGTTTGATTATATGTCCAGTAATAAGAATAGCCGTTGTTCTTGGCATAGTTGAGCGTTAGCCAGCCATCAGTGCGAGTTCCTTTCTTCCACACACCGTATGCATGACCGCGGTGCTGGCTATCGATGTCAATAACTGGTGCACGGTGGCTTGTCTCAAAAACTCCATAGGAATAGAATGGCAGCCACGTAATCTTGGTGAGAGCATCGAGGTGTGTCACACTCTCGTAGAAGTAGTCACCCTCATAGGCTGCATTGATGTCTATTCTCGACACAAAGTGGTAAAGGATGATGTCGTTTATTTTGATATAAAACTTGCCGTTCTTGGGAATTACCGTGTAGTTGGCGGCACGGTTCACACATGCCACATCGCCAGTGAGGGGGATATAGTCGTAGTAAGAGTTTGCAAGGTCGGCATGCTGCACGTATGCTGCGCACAGTGTGCCTCCCGAGGTCTTGAATCCCACCTTGTTGCTGCCGTTCACATCACGGAACACCCACTTGCCGCCAGTGCGCTCAATGGCATACACATTCTGGCATGCTTCAGAACTATTGTAGTCAGGGTCAACGGCAATAAAAATCACGTCGCCCTCGGCCCACTGGTGCAGCGTCTCGCCAGTGGAAGAACCTGAGTTGGGCGAAAACTCGCTCATCTTAATCACCGAGCCGCCTATGGAGCCACCACTGCCACCAAGCAGGACATCATAAACCTTTGTGATGTCGGCGGCTGTGATGATGTTGTCACCGGTCTGGTCGCCATAGACTACGTTAGAGTAGTTGTTGTTGAGCAAGACATCATATAGCGCGGTGATGTCGGCAGCTGTTACTGTGCCGTCACCGTTGACATCGCCAACGGGTATACCCTCTTCAATTACATAGTCGCTGGTGTTTATAGCCATGGCTGTTAAAGAAGCCATTGCCGCAAGACAAACCAATAAAAGCGCAAAAATCTTTCTCATAGCTATAGTGTTTAAAGTATGCAATTGCTAACTAATTTGCAAATATATGTATTTTTTTGCTTTTTATGAAGCCCATATCAGTTCTTTTTATAAAAAAGGATTCCATTTGAGTCATTTGAGAGCACTGTCGGGGTAGAGGCAGCAACGTCACATTTTAAATCCAGGTGGATTTATGCCACCATTTTTGCACCTGCTTTTAATGACTTTTTAGTTAAAATCGTTAATGTGAAAAAATCCTCTCAAAATGATTTTTTTGTTATAGAAATAATCAATACCTTTGCACCACAATTAGAGCTTTGCTCCATTAGAAATGGCTTTGTTACAGTTTTTTATATTCGAAGCTTTTGCGCCTGGCAGTGAGACACATACTGCTGGAGAATTGATATCGCACAAACTGTATGACAAGGCAAAAAGTATAGACAACACACCGCTATCAAGGTCGACCCACCAGTAGCGGTGTGTTGTCTTTTAATTTACACTTATCATTATGTAAAAAATATTCACTTTTATTGACATCAAAAAAACAATACAATAATTACAATTATTAATTTAATCCTTTTTTATTAATCAATCTATGCTTAAAAGATTTTACTTCTCAACGCTGATGATGTTGCTCGCAGGAGCAATATCGTTGAATGCGCAGATTACCACCTCCTCTATCTCGGGTGTAATCGTCGATGAAGCCAATGAGCCACTCATTGGCGCGGTAGTAAAGCTTGTACACGGCCCATCAGGAACCGAGTACAATGCAGTGAGCAATTTGGATGGACGTTTCAACATCCAAGGTATGCGTCCCGGTGGACCTTACACTGCTACTATGTCTTACATAGGCTACCAGAACACCACAATCACGGGTATTGTTCTTGAACTTGGTGAGAACTACAATCTCCAGCAAGTTGCGATGACTACCGACGCCAACCAGCTCGACGAGGTGGTGGTTGTTGCCTCGGGATCTAAATTCGCCATCGACAAGACTGGTGCATCAACCAACATCACCAATGCTCAAATCACCAACCTGCCCACTGTGACCCGCAGCATCACCGACGTTACACGACTCTCGCCTTATGGAGGTAACGGAATGAGCTTCGCAGGTACCGATGGACGTACTGCCAACTTCACCGTTGACGGTGCAAACTTCAACAACAACTTCGGCCTCAGCGACAAGCTTCCTGGTGGTGGCAACCCCATCTCTCTCGACGCTATCGAGGAGATGCAAGTAGTGATTTCGCCTTATGACGTGCGTCAGACCAACTTCATTGGCGGTGGTGTGAACGCCATCACCAAGAGTGGTAACAACACCTTCCGTGGTAGTGCCTACGTCTACCACCGCAACGAGCACATGCGTGGCGACGCTGTTGAAGGACAGCAGATTGCCGGTGCACGCGACAAAGACCGCACCACAACCTACGGCTTCACCATCGGTGGTCCCATCATCAAGAACAAATTGTTCTTCTTTGTGAATGGTGAGATGTCGAAGATTCCTACTGTTGCCAACCGCTGGCGTGCTTCGGAGAACGGTGTTGCCGACCCCGACAACTACCTGTCTCGCACAACTATCGCCGACATGGCAAGAGTACAAAGACACGTAATGGACCGTTATGGATATGACACTGGCTCGTTTACCGACTTCCCTGCCGACGAGAGCAACTACAAGCTGCTTGCCCGCATCGACTGGAACATCAACAGCGACCACCACTTGGCATTACGCTATAACTACACCAAGAACAACATCTGGAATGCAGCCAACGCTTCTTCAATGGACGGTGGCACACGTTCAGCCTTTGCACGTGCATCACAGTATTCAATGATTTTTGCCAACTCGATGTACTCGATGCAGAACCTCGTGCACTCGCTCTCATTCGACTTGAACAGCCGCTTGACCGACAACCTGTCTAACCAGTTCCTCGCCACTTGGTCAAAACTTGACGACGTGCGTGGCAGCAACTCAAGCGAGTTCCCATTCATCGACATCCTCGATGGCACAGGCAGCACAGGCAACTACATGGCTCTGGGTTATGAGCTCTTCACTTGGAACAACGCAGTGCACAACACCATTTGGAACATCAAGGATGATATCACCTACTATCTTGGCAACCACAAAATCACTGCCGGTATCAACTTCGAGCACCAGATGGCCGACAACCAGTACATGCGCAACGGTACCGGTTACTACCGTTATCAGAGCGTTGACGACTTCATCAACGGCGCTGCCCCCGAGGTAGTGTGCTTGACCTACGGCTACGACGGCGAGACTGCTCCTGCAGCCCGCGTTCAGTTCAACAAGCTTGGCATCTACGGCCAGGATGAATGGAATGTTACCGACCGTTTCAAACTCACCTACGGATTGCGCATCGACGGGCTGTTCTTCAACAACGGAGATCTCATGACCAACAAAGCCATCTTGGATCTTGACTACTATGACAACGATGGCAACGTTCGTCACATCGACACTGGCAAGTGGCCAAAGACCAGCATCACTTTCTCGCCTCGCGCAGGTTTCATCTGGGATGTTTTTGGAAACAAGACTCTCAAGGTGCGTGGTGGTACAGGTCTCTTCTCGGGACGTCTGCCACTGGTATTCTTCACCAACATGCCCACCAACGGCGGTATGGTACAATACCAAGCTCAACTCAATGCTAAGAACACCGACATGAGCCTCTTTGAGGGAGGTCTCGTGACCGACGCCAACGGACATGCCACTATCGCTGCCCTGCAGAACAAGCTCTTCGAGATGGGCTATCCCACCACTGTTAAGCCCGAGGACGGAACAGTTCCATCGGCTGTTAATGGCGTTGATCCCCACTTCAAGATGCCACAAGTGTGGAAATCATCAATCGCTATCGACTATGCATTCCCAGTATCATTCCCATTGGAAATGACTGCTGAGTTCATCTTCAACAAGACTGTCAACGCTGTTTCTATCAGCGACTGGTCAATTCCAAGCGTGGGAGGCTTCGCTCGATTCAACGGTGCCGACAACCGTCCCATCTATCCTGCTGGATTCCGCACTGGTACCAAGGCTTTCGTTCTTGAAAACACCAGCAAGGGTTACGGCTGGAGTGCCAACATCATGGCAACTGCACGTCCCGCCGAGTGGGTAAGCCTCATGGCTTCTTACACCCACACCGTGGCCAAGGAGGTTACAGGCATGCCAGGTTCGGCTGCCGAGAGTGCCTTCACCTATGTTCCCACTTGGGAAGGTCCTAACAACATCCGCCTGCACAACTCGCAGTATGTCACCCCCGACCGTTTCATCGCAAGCGCTACTCTGCACGACCGCAGCGGCAACCACTACAGCCTCATCTATGAGACCTGGCGTGGAGGTTACAACTACTCTTACATGACCAGCAACGACATGAACGGCGACGGCTACAACTACGACGCAATCTACATCCCAACCGAC
Organism: uncultured Prevotellaceae bacterium; assembly: GCA_947167995.1. Classification (GTDB taxonomy): domain Bacteria; phylum Bacteroidota; class Bacteroidia; order Bacteroidales; family Muribaculaceae; genus Sodaliphilus. Next base: position 32,154 of record CAMVKS010000011.1, on the reverse strand, counting down.
GAGCAGGTTGCTAACCGTGAGTTCCGCTTCGTTTCACAAGACGACCAAGAGCGATTCATGGCCTATCTGCACAAAGACAGCTACCTGAAGAACCATCAGGGTGACTATGCCGAGGGCTACAGCGTTTACAGCCCATGGGTACACCGCATCGACCTGGGTTACAAGCACGACTTCACTTTCCGTGCCGGTAACACCAAGCACACCATCCAGCTGAGCTTCGACATGAAGAACGTTCTCAACTTCTTCAACTCAAGCTGGGGCGTGAGCAAGTACTTGAATCCAGCTATTGGTAGCGATGCTCGCATCCTCAAGTATGAGGGTGTTGACGCCGACGGATATGCTACATTCTCTACTATTAAGGCCATCAACGGCGACACCAAGACTTGGGTTCCAAACCACAGCATCGGTCAGTGCTGGAACGTGGCTATCGGTATTAAGTATATTTTCAATTAATTAATTAAAGCAATATCCTAACTATGAAACTAAGATATTTTATTCCCGCATTTATTGCACTCATCGGTGCAATGCTGGTAAGCTGCTCCGACGACGACAAGATCACCTTGCTCGACGAGATTCAAGTGTCGCGATCTTATGTAGCCATTGACAAGGAAGGTGGCTCAACATCGATTATTGTCACTGCCAAGGACTCGTGGAGCTTTGATGATATTGAGAATATTCCTTCGTGGCTCACTATCACTCCACAGCAGGGTAGTGCCGGTGAGACCGAGGTGACTTTCTCGGCCGATGCAGCTCTTAACGGACGCTCGGTCGACCTGACCATCTCTTGTGCAGGACGCAAGCAACACATCAAGGTGCTTCAGGGTCTGTCGGAAATTAAGACTGCCACTTGCGCCGAGGTTGCCGCTGGCAACGAGGGCATGACCTACCGCGTCACAGGTGCCGTTAACAACATCTACAACTTGGAGTATGGCAACTTCTACATCAACGATGGCACCGGCAACCTTCAGATTTACGGCACTCTCAACAAGAGTGGCAAGACCAAGGGCTTCCCCATTGCCGACTGGGGCATCGAGGAAGGCGACATCATCACCGTTGAGGGTCCATTGAAGTTCTATAATGGTGCTGCCGAGCTCGTGGATGTTTCTGTTATTAAGCTGGTGAAATCACTGCTCAAGGTTGAGAGCATCGACCCCGAGGACGCAACTATTCCTCTCGAGGGTGGTAACGTGACTGTTAACCTCACCAGCAAGGGCAACGGTGTGAGCGTTGAGATTCCCGAGGCAGCCAAGAGCTGGCTCTCTATCAACAACATCACTGGTGGCAGCAACCCCACCGTAACCTTCCATGCTGGCGCTAACGCTGGTGGCGACCGCAGCGCTGAGGTCACCTTCAAGACCAGCAACGGCTCGCAAGAGAGCGCTGTAACTGCAACTATCAAGCAAACTGGCTCTATTGTAGAGGTTAACTGCACCGAGTTCCTCGAGGCCGATGAGGACGCCACACTCTATCGCATCACAGCCGTGATTCAGAAGGTGGCCAACTCTCAATATGGCAACGTGTATCTGCGTGACTGGACCGACGAGCAGGTTTATGTCTATGGCATCGGTGCCAAGGGCGATTTCGAGGCTCTGGGGCTGAAGGAAGGCGACATCGTGACATTGGTAGGAAAGCGCAGCTCACACAACGGCAACCCACAGATGAAGGAAGCGCAGTATGAGAGCCACATCCCAGTGACCGATATCAGCATCGCTGAGTTCCTCACCAAGCCCGATGACCCTAATGTATACTATCGCCTTACCGGCCAGATTACTAATATCGACAACCCAACCTATGGCAACCTTACTTTGAGCGACGACGATGCTGACGTATATGTATATGGCTGCTACCCAGGCTGGGGCGCTACTGGCGACAACCGTAAGAACTGGCTCACTACTGCTGGCATTGAGGTTGAAGACCAACTTACAGTTATAGGTTACAAGACTACCTTCAATGGTAAGATTGAGCTTTACAACGGTATCTACTTCTCGCACTCTAAGAGTGAATAAGCCAAGACAGACAACTTTGGTTAAACCCAAATAAACAGCAAAAGCTGGCACGCACATCGCGTGTCAGCTTTTTTTGCCAAAACCTGCTGACGCAGGGCATAAAAATTCATCAGTGCCCGGGCAACATGTGATAGGAATATGTTCTTATGTCCAAAAAAATCATGTTCTTATGTCAAAAATAATTATAATTCCTAATAATTCCTATAATTCCTAATAATTCCTATAATTCCTAATAATTCCTATAATCCCGACCTATAGGTCAAACATTTATCCGGACACTAATAACATTTTATGCATTTTACACACTGCCAGAATTAATAATTTTTCAATGTTTATTTGGTTTTTATGAAAAAGGTTATTATTTTTGCATATTAATAACCAATTTATCGGTAAATAATTAACTAAACACCATAAATTAACTAAATCAAAAATGAAAAAAGTCTTATTACTTATCATTGCCCTTGTTGCGGCATCCTCCGCAGCAATGGCTGCCACTGTGGATGTCTCCACGGCAAGGCAGAAAGCAGAGAGATGCGTGTCTCGCATGGTGAGCGACGGCAGGTTGATGTCGACAGGCACCAGTGGCGCGACACTGATTAAAACCGAACTTGGTGACAAGACCATGATGCCTGTCTACTACATCTTCAACACAGCCACGTGCTATGTCATCGTCTCGGGAGACGACCGAGCCGAGGAAATCCTCGCAGTGGGCGACGCACCACTCGACATCAACAACATCCCTACTAACATGCAGGCATGGCTCAACGGCTACAAAGAGCAACTCGACTGGCTGCTATGCAACCCCGACGCTAAAGTGGAGAGGCTTTCGGATTTAATGAAACAGAACCCTCATCTTAAGGCATCTTCTGTGTCACCAATGCTTACTTGCAACTGGGATCAGAGTGCGCCTTATTACAACCAATGTCGGTTCACCTACAACGGCACAACCTACCAGTGTGTAACCGGCTGCCCGGCAACCTCGGCAGCACAGGTGATGTACTACTGGAAATGGCCGAAAGCTCAAGTTAGCGCTTTAGCTTCCTACACTGGGAAATTAGATATCTCGTCTTCGTATTATTCATCTAATGAAGTGACATTCACTTACCCTTCTTTGCCAGCTACAACTTTTGATTGGGCAAACATGCGCGACAGCTACAAGAGCAGCTACACTACAGCTCAAGGAAATGCCGTCGCCACTCTTATGCGTTATGTGGGCCAGGCCGAAAAGATGGGATATGGTCGCAATGCCAGTGGCATATCAACTGCCGCAGTTCAAAACTTCGTGACAATGTTCAAAGGCTTTGGATATGACAATAGTTGCCAAGTTGTATATAAGTCAAGCTATAACGAGACAAACTGGGCAAACATGCTACAAGCTGAACTTTTGGCTGGACGCCCAGTGGTCTATCTTGGCGTTGATGCCAGTAATGGAGGACACGCATTCAATGTTGATGGATATAATGCTGGCGACAACACCTACCACATCAACTGGGGATGGAGCGGTGAAGGCAACGGCTACTGCGCAATGAATGCATTTGGAACAGGTACTAGTTCAACAGGCCAAAGTGGCGGTTCTTACACTTTCAACCAGAGTCAGATGATGGTTATTGGCATCACACCTCCTGAAAGTGCTTTCGAGCCAGAGTTGTTTGTTAGTCCAGGTACACTGTCGTTCATGACCAGCCCTGGTGGTAATCAAGTTCTGCCCATCACCTTGACAGCTCACAACATCAGCAACAATGTCACTGTCACCGTGAGCGGCAATAATTTCAAGTTGCTTGATGACAACAACAATGAGGTGACTTCACGCACTATAGCATCGTCTAGCCTCAGCTCAGGCGGCAAAGTTACAGTGAAAGTGAAATTCAGCAGTACATCCGAAGGAACTTATACCGGCTCAGTAACGTTCACATGCAACGGCACTGAGTCTAAGACCGTGCAACTCAACGCTACTGCCGACAACAGCGGCTCAGCAAGCGACAACTATCTCAACATCGCTAAGTATTCAACCATCGATCAGGCTGGTTGGAATTCTAGTTATTTAGATCATTTATATGTATATGAAGAAGACAATGAGAATGGAGCTGGTTGGCTCAAAATGTCGGTATTTGGAGCTTGGACTGCAAGTACTGATGCTTCTTTCAATACTGGTGCTCATGGCCAAAAGTGGATAAAGACACCAAACACATCTTACACACAAAGTACAGGTACAGGTAATACTACTGCTGATGGAGTATTCATAGGAGGAAGAAACTATGCTTGGGCAGCTAATGATATTCATTTAGCATACAGTTCATATTTCTCTACTCAAGCTAATACAAAATGTTTCGGTTCTTTACGTACAGCGACTACTACGGCAAAAACCATAACGTTCTATGTCACCAATTGTAACGCCGTTAAGTTGTATGGTAAAACCAACACAGCTACAAACACCAATCATGCAAGTAAACCTGCTACACTGAAAGTTTATAATAATGCTACTGGAGAATTGGTAGGAGAAGCTACTCCAGTTACAACACGAAATACCGTGTTTAATTATGAGGTTTCTGATCTTAGTGAAAGTGCTGTTTACAGAGTGGAAGCAACATGTTACATGGCTTATTTTTACACGATAGCCTTCTCGACTCCGCTGCCGGCTATTGTTACTGACAAGACCGGTCTTGGATATCTTGCTCCACCAAGTTCGAGTATGACAAAATCGTTCAACCTTACTGGAAGTCAACTTACCGATGACGTTACAGCAACTATCACTGGTGATGATGCCGAGTACTTCTCATTGGAGGAAACCACATTTGACTACAACGATGTGATGATAGATGGCGTGGACGTTAATGTGACATTCAATGCACCTCAGGAAACTGGTGAATATGAGGCAACACTTACTCTTACCAGTGGTGATTTGACCAAGACTTTGTCGCTCTACGGTCAAGTTGCCGATAAGGGCTCGGCTCAATGGGAGTATCTTGACATCCAGCAATATGCATCTCTTGACGCTAGTGGCTGGCAGAACAGCGATGATTTGTCAAGTATTGGTATTACTAAGGTGTATGAATTCACCCGTGATAATGATAATCTTGAGGCATGGCTGACCATTCCGCCTTCAATGGTCGCTTTGGGCTATATGTACGATAATCAGTATTGGGCAGGATTTGCCGCCGATGATGATAATATCAATTTCTTGAGCAGAACATGGAGTGCCGCCGATGTGTTCAAGGGTCGCAGCAATTATTTCAGCAGTCAGACTTATGCCGGTATAGGTCATTCGAGTGCCAGCAGCTCAAGCAACACCAACTTTGCTTACACTTATTACTGCGTCACTAACTGCTCGAAGTTTAAAGCAAGGATTTACAACTATGCTCCAACGGCGACTTCAACAGCTGTAAACTACACCTATATCATGATTAAAGAGATGTACCTTGACGAGAACGGCAACATCGAAGATATTGCCGAAGATTACCTCTATGGTACATACGACGTGACTCAAAACTCTGAAATTACATTCGAGTATGATGGTCTTGATCCCGAAAAGGCTTATTATATTATTCTTGGCAGTCCACGTGCGGTATTTGAGGAGTTGGCATTCTGCACTCCACTGCCCGAGCTGCCCGGCAAGCCTATCGATGTAGAGGCCGACCCGGGTGTCACTACTGCCGACATTACCTGGACTCCCGGCAAGAACAACGAATCGTGGAATCTGCGCTGGAGACCATATGTGGATCCTATCAATACTGACCGCATCTGGGACTTCGAGGACGAAAGTCAATTCGAAGAATTTACCACTGTAGATTCCGATGGCGACGGTTACAACTGGAGTTATGCTACCGGTTCTTCGCACAGTGGCACTGGTGTGCTCACCTCGGCAAGCTATATCAGTAGTGGAGCACTTACTCCCGACAACTGGCTGATTTCTCCAAAGATTAAACTTGGCGGCTCTGTTTCGTTCTGGTATGCCGGTCAAGACCCAAGTTATGCCAGCGAGGTGTTTAAAGTTTATATTTATCAGGGTGATGAGATACCTGCCAATGTAAGCAGCTTCACCGCACTTTCAGGCGATATCACCGCTACTGGCGATATGCAAGAATATACCGCTAACTTAAGCTCTTACAGTGGCACCGGTTACATTGCTATCCGCCACTACAATGTTACCGATATGTTCCGCTTGAACATCGACGACTTTGAGGTGCTTGTTCCCGATGCAGTGGAGTGGACTTACTGCAACAACGTGACCAGTCCTTACACTATCACTGGTTTGACTCCTGAGACTACCTATGAGACCCAAGTTCAAGGTGTGAACAGTCTCGCAGCAAGTGCTTGGACGCCTAACCCAGCACTGCAGTTCACCACTCTTGCTGCGCCTGTAACAGCTTCGCTGGCAACAATTGAGAGTGAAGGCGTGAAGGGCAAGTCTTATGTTATCAGCGACGAGCTGGTGGTAGTCTATCCCGATTACACAAATGGTATTCTCTACTGTAAAGACCAGGGCAATGCCTCGATTGACCCATCAACGATTCTTGATGGTCAAATCGACTTTATGAACGACGCTAACCTCACTGGCACTACTGGTCAGTGCGGACGCGACTGGGATCAGAGCAACTGGGTTGCCCTCAAGTTCCCTGCCGACGCAAGCATCAGCTCTCTGTTCAACGGCATCGAGGGCAAGAAAATCAAAGCAGGCACTGTTACTGGTCGATACACCGACACCAACAACTACACCATCGAGGTTCTGCCCGTGGACGGCACCTACACTCTCACCTTCAACGGCACTGCCGACTATGAGAAGAACGTGTATTGCGCTGCCAACTTCGTCGAGAGCAACCTCAACACGGGTGGCAACACTGGTGCCGTGGGGCCTCATGGCGACCACTACTTCTTCATGAATCCTAAGATTCAGGAGGTGTGCGAAATCACCTTTGCAATGTGGAACGGTGAGATGTTTGTCACTCCCGACAACACCTCAATTCAAGGTGCCTTCCACGTTGACTGGAGCCGCAACTCAACAGGAGGTATGCCCACACTGCAAGAGGGGCAGACCTATCGCTTCGTGGCTGTCGTTTGTCACCCAGCCAAGCTAAGCAGCATGGGTGGTGGCGACACTCCAAGCGACAACTACGTGGTATACCCCACCAACCTGACTGGTGACGACAACATCGTTACCGGCATCAACGGCGTTTACAGTGGCGGTCACGGCGAGGTAGTTGGTGTTGAGTATGTCAACGCTGCTGGTATCGTGAGCAAGACTCCGTTCAAGGGCGTGAACATCATCGTGACCCGCTACAGCGACGGCACTACCACTACCGTGAAGAAAGTGTTTAAATAAAATGCACAACGCATAATGTGCTTAATGCACTATCTTAAAAAAGCTTGGCGCGTCATCGTGCCAAGCTTTTTCCCATTTACTGCGATTATGGATTTTTATTTAGATTTTAAACGAAGCGCCCATCCCGCATCAAGAAGACAAGAAAACAAGAAGACAGTTTCCACTGATTATATTTTGTTGATATTCAATAGTTTTTTATCGTACTTAATCGTTTGACAACCTGAGAGGTGCGGCAATTGAATAAAATGCTCACGCTCGCAAGGCATTGTGCAAGCACAGCTTTGTCTCGCTTAATCGCATTTTTGAATAAAATGCTCACGCTCGCAAGGCATTGTGCAAGCACAGCTTTGTCTCGCTTAATCGCATTTTTGTCCTTAATAAAAAAGAGTACCTAAATATTGTCCTTTATTGTCTTAAAATCACTCTAAAGGAGACAAGAAGACAAGAAATTGCCTGGTGACAGAGTTGTTTTCAAGTTGTTTTAGTTGTTTGATATAACGGTTTCTTGTGTCTGATGTCTACAATTTCTCTGCCTCATTATTTTGGCAGTTGAGAAAAATTGCCTACATTTGCCTATAAAAAAATGTCAAGACATTGGAATGATAATGAGACAATAACCACATCCACATGATAACTCGTAGACATATTGTATTATTCTTACTTGCCATAGCAGCAGTTGCTTGCGTGAAGTCGCTTGCGCAGCCAAGTTCCTCCACCAGCAACTACATGTTCATGCCTTTAGTCTTTGACAGGCAGCAACAGACCACGACAGCCCCCCCCGAAGGGGTCGACAACGGCCTGGGTCTCAGAGTCGACGACAGCTGGCTCACAAAAGCACACCGACAGTGGCGCAGGGTCAATGAGGTGCGACACAACATGATGATAGAGAATCCACACTTGGTGCGCCTCAACGAGGACATGCTCCCCAAGCCACCCGAGCAGGTGGTGGTAGAGCCCGACCCATCGGCCACCGAGCTGACAGTGCCTACTGGCATTGTCAATGGAGAGCAATTCAAGCCTGTGGACCGACGAGAGATGAAAATACACAACTGGCTCCACACCTTCACCGGCAGCCTGCAAGGCACGCAAGCCTACATCAGCAGCAACTGGTATCAAGGCGGAGAGAACAACCTCAACCTGCTGGCCGACCTGCAGTGGGACTGCAATCTCAACCAGAAGTTCCACCCCAACTGGCTCTTCAACAACACACTTCACTACAGGTTTGGTATCGCCACCGCCAAGGGAGACAGCCTGCGCAAGTACAGCATCAACGAGGACAATTTCCAGTTCAACAGCCAACTTGGTTTCAAGGCGGTGAAAAACTGGTACTACTCGGCCACACTGCTCTTCAAGACCCAGTTGTTCAAGAACTATATCACCAACACTCACGACCTTGCCGCGGCATTCCTGTCGTCGGGAGAGCTGAACGTGGGTCTCGGTATGACCTACAACTACAAGGACAAAGAAGGCTACAAGGTGTTCAACCTCTCGATAGCACCCCTGTCCTACGACATGAAAATCTGCCGGGACATCGTCAATATCGACCCCACCAAGTTTGGCATCGAGGAGGGACACCACCTCAAGCACAGCTTCGGTTCGACAGTAGAAATGAAATTTGAATGGAAAATCACACCGAGCATCAACTGGAAAACACGTTTCTATGCCTTCACCGACTACAAGACGGTGCAAGGCGACTGGGAAAACACCTTCCTCTTCCTTGTAAGCAGCCACTTGAGCACACAGATTTTCACCCACCTGAGATATGACAAGTCGAGGCCACGCAGTGAAGACTGGAAATACTGGCAGTTCAAGGAAATCTTGAGCTTCGGACTCACCTACAAGTTTGCCACAAAGTAAACTCCCCCCTACATTTTTTTGTTTATTGCTCCAGAAGGACGTTGTAAGCTATAGTGACATCGGTGGTGTTGATGATGCCATCTTGGTTGAGATCCAGTCTCTCATAAAATGTGGCATCAATGCCCAAGAGGTAATTGTAGATACTTGTCACAGTGCTTATATCAACATGACTAAGGGGATCGTAGCCTTCGCTCCAAACCTCAATGTTTTCGTTGGCGTAGGCAAGGTTGCCAATATACCAATTGATGACAAATTGCACCTCCTCTTCGATATTTTCCGCTATCCTGACGTTAGTGTTTTTCCATTTATTATACTCACGTTGCCATGCGCCACTCTCTACAAAACGCTGGGCTATCGCGTTGATGTGGCTCTCTAAATTGGCAGGCGACAGCTCATTTTCAATGAGTTGCTGCCATCGCTGTGCCAACTTTTGCTTGAAGCCATCAATGTTATTCACCTTGAGCCTTCTATAAGGACCCATGTTGTCGAGTCGAGTCACCGAGGGATATTCACCAAGCAAATTGCCATTCCATGCCCTTCCCAAGCACGCATCAAGGTCCCATGGTGTAATCATGAAACGGTGCTCGAAGTTGATGTCGGGCGTTGACAGGAAGGTGTTTTTATAGGGCTGGTCGGTAAGGCCCAAAGCTATCAGGAACACCCAGTAGTCGACTAAATTGTCTACATAGTACCACTCGTTATAGTGTTCAATGAAGTACTCCATTTCGGTCTCGCAGTTGAAGTCCATGAGAGTTATGAGAGGCTGCCACGTTTGGAGCGATGGATAGTCTTCGGGGTATTGTAACTCAAAAGCGTCCCACGTCACCGAGTTGGTGTTGCCTCCATAGTATCCGGTAAGAGCCGACCAAGCCACACCCTTGTAGAGCAAGCCTTTCACCGTCACCGAGCCGTCGTCCTCCACCTTGGCCTTGCGCAGGTTGAGCAGCTGGCGGTTGATTTTGTCGCTCAAGCAATAGATGCCGTGGTAGTCACCATTGATGAACACCTCGACCATTGTCCCCACTGTGCCGTTGCGGTTGCCGTAGTTGGTGTTCCACATCGTGTGACTGAATTCGTTCCAGATGTCGAAGCACACTCGGTTGCGCATCCTGAGTTTGTCGATGCCCATGGCGTCAAGAATCCATGTGTTGTCGGTGCGCAGTCCAAGCAGGTTGGCATCGAGCTTTTCACCTTCTTCATCAACAAGCTTGATGTTGAAAGGTTTTTTGGAAAACAATAGCGCAGAACCTCCTCTATATTTCACTTGGCAGTTGAAGGTGTCAAGCTTCACCATGCCGTCTTTGTACTCAATGAGGGTCATTGACCCCAGTGTATAATTATATTTATTCACCGAGTCTATTTCTACTTCCAAGTTGACAAGCGGTAACGAGAGCTCGTTCATGGCAGCTGCCATTTCATCGAAGCTCTGCCCCCATGCCATCAATGGCAACAGACACAAAAAGACAGTATGTAGAAATCGGCTTTTCATTATAGAAATGATTTTATAGTGCAAAAATAATTATTTTTTTATTTTCTCCTATTTTTGGAATTGCATTTTAAACGATACATGATAAAGTTAATTCTGCAGGATGATATCGTAGGCAGCAGTAATATCACCGGCAGTGATATTGCCATCACCATTCAAATCGAGTTTGTCAATGTCACAGGTGCCGGTTCCCAACAAATATTCATATATTTGTGAAACTATTACCGTGGTGACAGCATCGGGGTCATCGCCATGACCGGCGTGCCACTGCATGAATTGGTTGGTCAAGGAGGAATGATTGCCTCGGTACCATTGCATGACATATTCCACCTCTTCGTTCAGATTCTCTCCAATAACCACCCTGGAGTCGGATGCGTTTTTCCAGCGATTGTATTCTCGTTGCCAAGCCCCGCTCTCGATGTAGCGCCGGGCAATCTGAGTGATGTGACTTTCCACATTCTCGGGCGACAGCACTGTATTTGACAACTCTTCCCAACGCTCTGCGACCCGCTGCTTGAAACCATCGACATTATAGCGCACGAGGCGGTCAAAGGGAGCAAACGGCATCAGCTGGTTCAAGCGTGAGAAAGCAGGCCTCGGCGTCCCGTCGCAGCCTCGCCCCAAGCAGGCGTCAAGGTCCCACGGAGTTATCATGTATCGGTGGTCAAAATTGACGTCGGCAGTGGAGAGAAACGAATTGTTGTAGGGCATGTCGTCAAGATTGAAAGCAAGAAGCAGGATGTAATAGTCAACAAGATTGTCGACATAATACCACTCGTTGTAATGAGCCTTAAAATAAGTGTAGTCGCTCTTTCCATTGAAGTCAATAAGATCCATGAGCGGTTGCCAGCTTGCAAGGCATGGGTAGTCGTCGGGGTATTGCAGTTCAAAAGTGTTCCACGAGGTGAGGTCGGTGCGAGCGGCTAAATAATCAAGCAGATTGTTCGACACCCCCTTGTGAGCGCCCTTGTAGAGCACCCCTTTGACAGTCACAGTGCCAAGATTGTTCTCCTTGGCTTTGCGCAAGTTGAGAAGCTGCCGGTTGACTTTGTCGCTCAGGTGGTAGATGCCGCTATATTCACCATTGATATACATCTCGACCATCGTTCCCACTATACCGTTTCGGTTACCGAACTTTGTGTCCCACATAGTGTGGCTGTACTCGTTCCAAAGGTCGAAACACACTCGGTTGCGCATTCTCAGCTTGTCAATGCCCATGGCATCGAGAATCCACGTGTTGTCATTGCGCAGCCCAAGCAGGTTGACATCGAGCTTCTCACCATCTTGGTCAACAAACTTTATGCTCAGCGATATTTTGGGCAATTGGCGCGCGGTCTTTCCACGATGCCGCACCAGGCAATTATACTGCGACGTTACTATCTCCACGCCATTATGCTCGGCAATGACTATCGTTCCATTAGTGAAATACTTGTGACTCAATGAGTCGAGATTTAGCATCACGTTAATCTGAGGCAATGACATGGAGCTCATCGTCGATACCATTTCATCAAACGACTGCGCCCATTGCCTTGATGGAATGGGGCAAAACAAAATAATTAATATATATCTTATCGCTGTCTTCAATTAATTTCCTGCAGTAAAAAGTTTTTTATTTCCCACAACACCGCCCCCAAGGGTAAATGGGCTATCAAACTCGTTATCAACGCATAACACGAGGCGGTATTATTTTGCAAAGTTATATTTTTTTTGTGTAACACAAAACTTTATTTGAACAAAAAAACATGTTATTATCTCAAAATCTTGCTCGAGTGATTAAAAATATTTATCTTTGCTCTCCATGGAACGAACCATACTCTCCATATTTATTTCTCTTGCAGTGATGGCAGCCTGCGCCAAGAGCGACCTGCCCGAACAATCGGTAATACTGCCAGGATACAGCGAACAGATGGCAAAAGAGCGTCTGTCAGAGAGCGACATGCAGCCGCTGGAAGGCATCTGGTACTATCCCGAGGAAAACATGACATTCACCATAGAGCGATGGCAACAGCAGGCATCACACAAAATCGGGTACCGGCTCATCCTCATTGCAAGTGACGATTTAGAACTCATCCCCGGAACTGTGATAGGATATATCGAGGAAAGCGCCGTCGACAACAAGTTCCACATGTGGCTCTACAGCGAGAGGAGCAAAATCACGCTCACAGGGCCACTGGATTGCGTTGCAACACTAAACAAGGAAGCGACATCATTGACCTTCGACCCTCCACACTGGGAGGTGAAAGTGCGTGCCAATTTCACACGCTTCCTGCCCAGCATTTTCAGGGCAATCTCGGTGGTTCCGAGCATTGAACAGGAAAAATTGCCCATTGGATTCAGAAAAATATTCCCTGCCGACGGCAACGGTAACAAATTCAACAAAGTTAGATACTTGTAACTCAAGTGTTAAGTGCTTTAATTCTTTTAACCATCACAACCCCTCAACTAACGATGAAAACGAAAATCGCAATATTGATAGCTATGATAGCGGTGGTTGCTGTTGCAACAGCTCGCACTCGCACCACTCAATCACAACTGAAGAACAACTCACAAGTGATAGAGGAAATACCCGAGGGAACAATCCCCGACTCTCTGATTCAAGACATAGAGCCTAATGCCGTCACACTCAAGGGGTACAGCAAGAGGGCCAGCGATTCCCGTGAATCGTTCTTTGTCACTAACAATACCAACCACCGAATCTCACACGTGAGGCTTCTCATGCGATACATGCAGATGAACGGAGAAATGCTGCACGAGCGCATCGCCACTGTGGAAGTAGACCTCAAGCCCAAAGAAACCAGATTAGTGTCGATAAAGACCTTTGACCTGCAACGAATGTTTTACTACTACGCTGGTCCAAAACCTCGCAAGAACGCTACTCCCTTCAAGGTGGCTTTCCGTCTCGTGGGATATGACATCCCTGTGGGACGTTAATTCACAATCATCTTTCGCTAAATTTCACTCACTCAAAAAAAGAGCCGTCGCCCTGATCAGGGAACGGCTCTTTATAATTTATAGAACTTCTATAATGTCTATTTTCTAAGAAGCTTATTTAACAACAACTTTCTTGTCGCCCACGATGTAGATGCCGCGTGGCAGGTTGAGAGTTGCCTCACCAGCCTTGACATTCTCGCGGATGAGCTGTCCCTGAACGTTGTAGACGTTCACGAGAGTGTTGTAGGCATCCATGTCGATAGTTCCAATGGCAGTTGGAGCATCGGGCAAGCGCAGAGCGTAGCCAATGTAGTTCTGGAAGTCATAGGCATAATCCTTGGGCATGATGCCTGCTGGAGTGTGCCAAGCCTCCTTGATGTTCATGGCACAGCGAACCACATATTTCTTGCCATCTTGCAAGGTGTTGGAAGCAGCACCCCAAGAGTAGTCAAGAGTCATACTTGTTCCCTGCACTGCTCCAGGTGCGTAAGCACGAAGAGTGCCCTCGCCGGCGTTCCACCATCCCACTACATCAATAACCTCGTTAACCTTAGGTGTGAAACTTGAGTCCAGATAATAAAACTTAATAGAGTAATCAGGAACAACGTCACCACTCTGAGCCTCGGTTACGGTGAGCACTGGGTTGAGCTCGATGTTGCTCAGAGTTCCGCGCAGAGTCTTGCCTTTGATGGCCTGGCTGTTGAGGAATGTAGAGAAGAGCTCAGAATCAGCGCACTCAATGCGAATCCAGTTGCCCTCTCCGTCGGTGAGGAATGCATAGTCTCGGTACTCGGCAACGTCAACAATAGCGAGGTCGTTGCTAACGAGATACTCGGTGCCGTTAACACCGCTCTCGAGAATCTCGGCGAGAGTAGTACCCTCCTCTTGTGCCTCAAGAGTGGTAACCTCAATCTGGTTAGACCAGTTGCTCTCCTTGTCACCATAAACAGCCTTCACGTCATAGATGTAGGTTGTTGCAGGCTCAAGACCAGTAACGGTGTAGTGAGTGTCGGTTATGCCGGGGAATAGCATCTCGCCATCGGCCTTGGCACCTCCGGCGGTGATGTCGCCCGAGTAAATCTCGATGCCTGTGATGATCACGCGCTTGCGGTTGGCGGTAGTGGCAAATGATACTTGTTGGTTGGTTGCAGCGGTGCAGTCGAGAACCTGAGTATACTGGGCCTCGGTGCTGCTAGGAACGGTCACTGTTGTGCTTGAGCTGCCGCAAGTGATGCTCATGTTGCAGTTAGCGTCGGTTCCGTAGGTCTTAGCCTTGAAAACGATGCTCACCTTGCCGTTGCTGCCAGTGAGGTCGAGTGCAGGACTAGTGAGAGTGCCTTTTGCACTACCAGTGCCCAAGCGGATGCCGCGAGCTGCAGTGTAGAGTTTTGAGCCAGTCCATCCGGCATTGTCCATATAGGTGTTGAGCGAGCTGCCGATGTCGGCAGTGCCTTCGGCTGTGAACTTCGAGAATCCCTCGGTGAGGAGCAACTCGGTGGTGATTTCGGGTTTAGGCATCACGCGCAGGGTGTAGCTGTCGGCGCCCTCGCAAGCATTCCAATTGGCGGTGAACTCGTTGTAGCTTACTTCGGTAGCATCGGTGGCTACTGGAGTCTCAAGGCCCTGGATAGGAGTCTTGAAGCCAATCTCCACGAGGTCGGGATAGCTGCCGCCACCTGTTAGACGTACTAAATAAATCTTAGAAGCATCAAGGTCGGCCGAAGTTATAACGCCTGTGGTGTTTGATGTGCTTTGGTGTGTGTCAAATGCTGTATTAGAAGCACTAACCGTGCCATCGGAATTGAGTGTGCACTCATAGATTGCCAATGTTGCACTGCCATTACCTCCACCCTTCACGTAGGCCTTGGCCTGGGTACAATTGGTGACGTAGAAGGACTGGTTTCCACTGCCATAGATAGAGTAGCCAGAGTTGGCATTGGTAAAGTAGGCAGCATTGCCTGGGAAGATATCAGTAGCGCTCCAAGTGTTGTTATATTGTGAGAGTGATGTGGTGGCATACCAATTCTGGCTAGCATCGACTTGCAATGCTCCATAGTTGGACATGGTGAGCCAAGCGCAAGCATTCTCGGGGTATTCGGTGTACTTGTAGATGGAACTCATGCCGCTCACGGTAACGCCGGCTTCGTCGATGGTGGCATACTTGGCGATGTTGAGGTAAGCATCGCTTGCTGTACCGCCTTCTCTTGCCTGAGCTGTGAGTTGAACGGTCTTGCTCTCGGCACCAGCGCTGACGAAGGTGAGCGAACCGGTAAAGTTGCCCTCGTTCTCAGAGCTGAACGAAACTGTAACAGGAAAGCCATTGGCTGCATTGGCAGCGGTGATGGCGGTTGGAGTAACGCTGAACACACCGTTGTTATCGCTCAAAGTCACTGTCACGTTGTTAGTCAAGAATTGGCCTGTAACGTTCACGGTCTTGGTAACGGTGTTTCCAATAGTTGCAGCCATGCTCAACGATGTTGGGTCAACATTGATTGTTGGAATCTTGGCTTGAGCTGTACCAGTGAGGTTGATTGTCACGTTCTGAGCTCCGGTGCTGGCAAGAGTAAGGGTTGCATTGGTGTTGCCAGCCGATGTGGGCTTGTAAGTCACTGTCACCTGAACGCCATTGGCTGCATTGGCAGCGGTGATGGTGGTTGGCGACACAGTGTAGAAGTTAGAACCCTGATTGGTAATTGTGATGTTTCCAGTCAGGTTAATACCAGTAACGGTGAAGGTCTTGGTGTAAGTGTCACCCACATATCCCTCAAAAGCGAGGCTGTTGGTGCTAACGTTGATTGTGGGATTCTGAACTTCGCCCTTGATGTACCAGAACGATGCAGTACCATCGCTGTTGAGGTTAATCTCAGTCACGGGTTTGTTAACTGTACCTGCTCCACCAGTAGAGTTTGACAATGAACCGCTAGCACTCATATTGGCCTTCATGGCAGGAGAAGTGTTTGGTCCAAACGCATGGTTTGTCTCGCCATAGAGGTCTTTGTTCAGGTTGTTAGTGCTCAGTGAATTGTCGGCAGGTATGATAGTAGCCAACTGAACACTCTGGTTGTTGACTGTGTTAGCATCCCAGCGGTCGGCCACATAGGTGAAGTGGGTGATTAATATACCTTCATCTTGAATGTAATAGTCCCAATTCTGCTTCTTGCGGTTCTCAAGAATCCAGTATTCGTTGTTGTTCAACGCTGTGATTCTTACAGCTTTGTCATTATCGGCATTCTTGCTGTTGAAGATAGGCAGAGTGTAGAATGTGTTCTCGGTTGCCTCGATGTAGTCGAGCCAACCCATAAAGTTCTTTTCGTAGGCGCTATAACCAATTGGTGTGTCGCCATCGATTGAGCCGCCATTGTAGCAGCCAGTGTCCATCAAGCTCCAATAGCTCATGCCAAAGTAGCCATGGTTGTAGGTGGTCTCGTAGAAGTCGGGCAATCCCAAGCAGTGCGAGAACTCATGGCAGAAAGTGCCAATACCATCCATGGTTGTACCATTGTCGCTGCTGCCTGAAATCTCGTTGAATACAGCAAACTTGTCGATTGTCACGCCATTGCGAGTTATGGCACCAGGACCATCACCGTAATAGGCTCCTGACGAAAGGCTCCACTGACATGGCCAGATGGCATTGGGCACAGTGTAGGAAGCTTGTGCCTCACCAACACCGGCATAAACCACGATGCACACATCGGCATATCCGTCTCCATTGTTGTCATACTGGCTCCAATTGATGTCATTTCCTGCCTTGGTAATAGCATCACCCACCATCTTTGCTACACCCACATCGTCTCCACTGCTGTTGTTGGCGCCATAGGTGGCACGATTGCTGGGCAGGGTGTAGATGCCATAAATGTCGAATTGTGGAGTGTACAAGCCGTTACTTTGGTCTTTGAAGTAGTTGAACACACTCTTGGCATTGGTGTTGTACTGAGCCTCAAACTGATTCTTGGTGTGGCTCATGCTCTTGTCGGTGTACTGCACCAAGATAATGGGTACTCGAGGAGAGCCATTATTGGGAACCTGAGTGGCTTTTAATGAAGTTGCCCGTTGAGCCGAACGCAACTTGCCTGATTGAAACTTAGCTTCTTGAATGGCAGCCATGGTCATTTGATCCTTGTTGGCATTCACGAACAAGAGCTCCGATGCATTTCGATTGGCGACATCATGAGCTCGCACATTAGTGATATTACCTGAGACTACATAATAGAACAATCCGTCGTCGCCAAAAGCAATAGTTAGCCCGTCGGCAGTGGCAAGGCTGTGGTTCCATTCGTCACCAAGCACTTGTACCTGCAGCGATGTACCATCACTCATAGTGACAGTATTCAATCCGGGCTTTGCGGGGACTGCTATTGCCGCAGTCCAAGCTACAACAATAGCTAAAGTCAATAAAAAGAATTTTTTCATTGATAAGGGAAATTAGTTATTAAATAATTGTTTATATGATAATCATGATATTCTGCTTGTTTCTCGCAAAACATATAAAAGCCGCCAAATTTATGAATAATTTGTGATTTATACAAAATAAATGAATATATATAACCCACAACATTGCTATTTTATCGTTTTAACTATCAATTTCATTAGGGGTAAAAAAGGGGCCGTCCCCCGCAACTGGGGAACGGCCCTTTTTTATTGAAGCTCTAGAAAGACTAGATAATCTAGATTTAATTACTTAACCACAACTTTCTTGTCGCCCACGATGTAGATGCCGCGTGGCAGGTTGAGAGTTGCCTCACCAGCCTTGACATTCTCGCGGATGAGCTGTCCCTGAACGTTGTAGACGTTCACGAGAGTGTTGTAGGCATCCATGTCGATAGTTCCAATGGCAGTTGGAGCATCGGGCAAGCGCAGAGCGTAGCCAATGTAGTTCTGGAAGTCATAGGCATAATCCTTGGGCATGATGCCTGCTGGAGTGTGCCAAGCCTCCTTGATGTTCATGGCGCAGCGAATCTCATATTTCTTGCCATTCTGCAAGGTGTTGCTGGCAGCGCCCCAAGATGTGTCGAGAGTCATACTTGTTCCCTGTACTGCACCAGGTGCGTAAGCACGCAGGGTGCCCTCGCTGGCATTAAACCATCCCACTACATCGATAACCTCGTTAACCTTAGGTGTGAAACTTGAGTCCAGATAATAAAACTGAATAGAGTATTCAGGAACATCGTCACCACTCTGGGCCTCGGTTACGGTGAGCACTGGGTTGAGCTCGATGTTGCTCAGAGTTCCGCGCAGGGTGTTGCCCTTGATGGCCTGGTTGTTGACGAAGGTAGAGAAGAGCTCTGAGTCGGCACACTCAATGCGAATCCAGTTGCCCTCTCCGTCGGTGAGGAATGCATAGTCTCTGTACTCGGCAACGTCAACAATAGCGAGGTCGTTGCTAACGAGATACTCGGTGCCGTTAACACCGCTCTCGAGAATCTCGGCGAGAGTAGTACCCTCCTCTTGTGCCTCAAGAGTGGTAACCTCAATCTGGTTAGACCAGTTGCTCTCCTTGTCACCATAAACAGCCTTCACGTCGTAGATGTAGGTTGTTGCAGGCTCAAGACCGGTAACGGTGTAGTGAGTGTCGGTGATGCCTGGGAAGAGCATCTCGCCGTCGGCCTTAGCTGTGCTTGTGAGGTCGCCAGCGTAAATCTCAACATTGGTGAGAACCACGCGGTAACGACGTGTACTGGTGCGGAATGAAACAGTTTGTCCAGTTACTGCATTGCAGTCGAGAACTACGGTATATTCTGCGCCTGTGGTGCCATAGTTAACCGAAACACTCTGCTGATTAGCGCTCTCGCCATTCATGCTCACGTAGAGAGTAGATGGAGAATAGCTGCTGCTGTAAGAGTAAGCATTAAACTTCACAGTAACCTTGCCGTTGCTGCCGGTGAGGTCGAGTTGTGGACTTGTCAGGGTGCCGGCATAGCTGTTAGAGCCGAGCTGCAAACCACCGGCTCTTTCATAAACGTAGGAGCCAGTCCAGCCGGCATTCTGCATGTAGTTGTCAAGAGAGCTGCCCAAGTCGGTGTTGCCATTGGCGTTGGTGAATGCCGAGAAGTTCTCACTGATGAGCAATTCGGGGCCAGTAGTCTCAGGTTTAGGTGTCACGCGCAGAGTGTAGCTTGTGGCACCCTCGCAAGCGTTCCAGTTGGCGGTGAACTCGTTGGTGCCAACCTCGGTAGCTGCAGTAGCCACTGGAGTCTCGATTCCCTCAATAGGAGTCTTGAAGCCAACTTCCAAAAGGTCGGGATAAGAACCGCCACCAGTCAATTGAACCTTATAAACCTTAGAAGCATCAAGTGTAGCCGAAGTTATCACTGCTGTGCCACTTGCACCGCCTTGCTGTGAGTCGGTTGCAGTTGTTGCTGCTGTGAGTGAGCCATCGGCATTGACTGTGCACTCATAGATTGCCAATGTTGCCTTGCTGCTGCTACCATCCTTAACAAGAGCCTTTGCTTGTGTACAATTGGTAACGTAGAAGGTCTGGCTGCCACTTCCATAAATAGAATAGGCTGTGCTGGTGCCGAAATATGCATTTTGACCAAGGAAGATGTCGGTTGCACTCCAGGTGTTGTTATACTGGTTCAGCGAGCCTGTTTCAAGCCAGTTTTGGTTGGCATCAACTTGTTTAGCTCCATAGGTAGAAACGGTGAGCCATGCGCAGTTGTCGTTATTATACTCGGTGTATTTGTAGATTGAGAGCATGCTGCTAACGGTAGCGCCGGCCTCGTCGATGGTGGCATACTTAGCGATGTTGAGGTAAGCGTCGCTTGCAGTGCCACCGTCTCTTGCAGTAGCGGTGAGAGCCACTGTCTTGCTCTCGGCACCAGTGCTGGCGATGGTGAGTGAGCCTGTGAAGGTGCCCTCGTTCTCAGAGCTGAACGAAACTGTAACAGGAACGCCATTAGCTGCGTTGGCAGCAGTAATGGTGGTTGGAGTAACGCTGAACACGCCGTTGTTGTCGTTCAAAGTCACTGTCACGTTGTTAGTCAGGAACAGGCCAGTAACGGTGAAGGTCTTTGTAACTGTTGATGTCAGGTTGGCATTGAAGCTGAGCGATGTGGGGTCAACGTTGATAGTTGGAACCTTGGCTTGGGCAGTACCGGTAACGTTCAATGTAACATCGTCGGCGCCATCACTTGAGAGTGTGAGGACTGCGCTTGCATTGCCCACGTTGGTTGGCTTATAGGTTACTGTTACCTCCACGCCATTGGCTGCATTGGCAGCGGTGATGGTGGTAGTAGATACTGTGATGTTGTTAGAGCCTTGCTTCGAGATGGTGACGTCGCCCTCGAGGTTAGCACCAGTCACAGTGAAGGTCTTGGTATAGGTCTCACCTACATAGCCCTCAAACTCGAGGCTTGTTGGATTAACAGTGATTTGTGGGCCCATAGCACCTGCGGGAGGAGCAATACCGATAATCATGGCCTCGCCATAGTTGAACACGTAAGAGCCTGCTTGGCCGGTGGCACCAGTTGCGGTGGTGAAGTTGTGCAGTGTGCAGTAGCCATTGCTGTCGCCACTCCAGCCCCAGTTCACGTAGTACTTGCCATCGGCGTCACAACCAAACACGTTGAATGCGTGGCCGGCAGGTTGGGAACTATCACTGCAATCATAGGCAAGATATTCAATGGGTCGACCTGCATGCAACTCAGCAAGCATCCACTCGTTCCACTGGTCATCGGTGTATTGAGCTGGACCATTAGTGTATCCTCCATAGCTGCTCTGAACCAGCTCGTTGAGGGTATAGAGCTGGGCATCGGTGTAACCAAAGGTGTGGCAAGCCTCAAGAATCTCGGGGTCGGTGGCACCGCTACCGCTGGTGCTGTAGCCCATGTTGCAGGCTTGGCCCACATAGCGCATCAGCCACGAGATGGCCTCGGCCTGGGTGCTGTTGTAAGACGCTGAATGAGCACTGCCGTTGTCGTCATACCAAGTGCCATAGTGCTCCAGGATGTTGTCCCAGTCGGCAGCCTTCTCCTCCAGTGCGGGAGCGGCCAGATAGCCATAATAGCTGTTCGCTGGAATAGCTTCCAGTGCTGGATAAGTCTTAGGCCACTTATACAAGTAGAAGCACATGCTCAGCGATGTTGCTGGACAGCCAGTATAGGCGTGTGTGCTACCACTGGTTGGAGTGTGGTTGTAGTAAGGAGCTGTTTGGTCCCAGGTGCAAGTTACGAGTGGAGCAACAGCTGTTGTAGCCTTTGGTGAATAGTTGTTAGGTACCAGAGTGCCAGCCTTGAGGCCATCAATTTGATACTTATACTTGTTGAGCAACCACTTCATTGCGGGTGGAATCTTGTCCATGTCGAGTTTGCCGCTCACACCATACATCAGCACCTCGGGAGCCTGGTCATCGCCGGCAACAACAACGTAGGACTTGTCGGCGTTGAACACATAGTAATCCACTGCTTTGGGATTAAATACCGAAGCCTCGGCCTTGACGAGCTGCAGATTGCTAACATCGGCAGCTTTCAGACGACCTTTGGCTACTTGTTGAGTCATGAATGACTTTGCAACGTTCTGTGCGGTGGCCAAGTTAACATCGGCTGCCTGCACTTGGGTCGCCATGCACAGCAATAGTGCAACTGACGACCACTTTTTTAGTCGATTGAAAAATTTCATTTAATGAAAGTTTGGTTAATAATATATTTGGATTTAATAATATCTTTTGGTTAATTGCAAAAGCCACCAAAATTAGGAATAATTCTCATTTTAGACAATAATTTATTTTAAACTTTCAATGATTGGCGAGATTTCTTCAACAAAGAAAGCACTCCCAATTATGAGAGTGCTTATTGAAAGAATTATATATAAACTATATGTTCTATTCGTTGAGCAATACGTTATAGACAACTGTGATGTCGACTGCAGTTATGGAACCGTCGCCGTCTTGGTCGCCGTTGACCATGCCCTCGGTGTCGTTGTTGAGGAGGTAGTTGTAGAGGATTGTGATATCCACTGTGTTAACCTCGCCGTCGCCATTCACGTCGCCAGCAACTGGAGTGCCTGGCTCGTCGTCGTCACTGATAAATGTGGGCCATGTTCCGTAGACATAGTTGATAATGTTAGACCACTCGCTCTCCTGTCCGTCGTAATAAACAGACTTTACCTGATAGGCATAGCACGCGTTCGTGTAGTTGAAGAAGGCAAAGTCGATGTGCTGGTTGCCCATGCCATCATAATAATAGCCCAGGTGAATCATTGTGCTGTCGGCAGGAATGTTGTAAAAGAAGGTGGTGTCGCCCACCCACTCTGGCTTTACCCACTTGGGAGAGTGTGCGTCGGCAGAGCGTGGCTGGCTAAAGTCGCCCAGATAGGCCTTATAACTGGTCAAGACAATGCGGTGTGGATTCTCGTCGGCGTCGCTATTGTTGAAAAACGAGAACCAAACCGATGCATTGGTGTCATAAGGCTTGTCGCACAGAATGGTATATTCTTTCTCTTCGGGGGTGAGATCGAATGTCAAGTTCTGGCCGCCACCTTGCACGCCAAGTTTGCAGCCAGTGTCGTCGCCATAGGATTTCGCCTTAAATTTAATGGTGAAGTTGGTCAGGTAAGGATAGGCCACGTAACCATCGGGAGTGCTGATGTAGCCACCTTGGTCAACCACTACCCCACCATCGGCACCATGCAGTTTCCAGCCCAGCCATCCAGGATTGTCGGTATACTGGTCAATATTTTGCCAGTCGGCCACCTCATCACTGGCTGTGAAATGAGAGAAATTCTCGCGGAAAATCAAGCCTGTGGGAGTAGTTGGATAGATGCGCGCCGAATAGCTCTTCACACCGGGGCATGGGCTCCAGTGCAGAGTGACAGCTTCCTGGTCAATACCGGTGGCCTCGTAGGCTACTGGTGCTGTAATCTCTCCATCAAACGCACCTGGAGTCTTGAAACCTATCTCATAGAGATAAGAGTAAGAGTTATAAATCACAACCTTGTAAATCTTCTCGGGGTCGAGCTCATTAGAGGTCATCACCTCGGCACCAATATTTTGGTTAGTCAAGGTTTCGATTAGAGTAGTGCCTCCGGTGAGTGTGCCGTCGGCATTCTGTTCACACTCATAAATCTCCATCTTGAAGATGTAGTAAGAAGCGTTGCTGCGATGGTAAGCATATTGCTTAACTTGTGTACAGTAAGTCACATAGAAAGTCTGTGTCTTTGTGGGCTGCTTGTATTTTACCGAATAAGCAGCGTTGTCGCCAAAGTAGGCGCTTGGGCCGGGGAAGATGTCGGTAGCGGTCCATTCGTTGGTGTACTGGGAGCCTGTGTCGGCATCGGTGTTGGTGTTCTCAAACCAGTTTTGAGTGGCGTCGGTCTTCATCACGCCATAGTTTGAGAGAGTGAGCCAATAGCCACCGGGGGCTTCGGTGTACTTGTAGATGGTCTCCATGCCATCGACTGCGGCACCAGCCTCGTCGATGGTGGCATATTTAGAGACATTCAGATAGGGGTCACTGGCAGTGCCCGCAGCCATCAATGGCAGCGCTATCGTCATGACGGTCAATAGGGATAATAATTTCTTCATAAAAGTGGAATTTTGAATTGTTAATATAGTTGTTCTATGTTTTTCATCTAAAAAATCTGTCAAAGATAACAATAATTATGGTAATATGCAAAAAAGATGGATTTTTTCACGTAATTAGCTTAAAAAAAAGTAAATGTAAAAATGGGTGCGCCAGAATTCCGGCGCACCCACGTTATGTGTTACTCTGTTTTTTAGTTATTGTTCTACTCCGAGCAGGACGTTATATACCACAGTGATATCGACAGTAGTAATTGAACCGTCTTTGTTCTGGTCACCGTTAACCATGCCCTCGGTTTCTCCATTTAGGAGGTAGTTGTAGAGGATAGTGATATCCACTGTATTGACCTCGCCGTCGCCGTTCACGTCGCCAGCAATGCCCACAGGATCGTCGTCGTCGACATCCTCAAGGAAATCGGGCCATGGCGTTAACCATATAGGAATCTGGTTAGACCATTCGCTCTTTATGCCACCATAATATACTGCCTGCACATCATAATAATAGTAGGCATAATCCATGATTCCGATAGACATATCGATTTGTTCATTACCTTCCTCATTTATATACTTGCCAAACCTGAAGCTGGTGCTATCGCTTGGAATGTTGTTGACAAAAGTGCTGTCACCACTCCAGGCAGGAACGATGTACTTGGGAGAATTCACATTCCGTGGCTCGCTGTAATCGCCGTAGTAAACCTTGAAATCGGTGATAACAACGCGGTTGTTGCCTGGCTCATAGGTAGTGTTATGGAACAAACCGCCTATAAACAAACGTGAAAAATAGTCGGGATATTCCCTGTCTATTACAACAGTGTACCACTTCTCCTCAGGAGTTAAATCTACAGTGAGATTCTTGCTGCCAATAGCGAAAAGGAGCTTGCAGTTGGTGTCACCATCGTAGGCTTTTGCCTTGAATTTAATTGTGAATTTCTTCACGAAGCGATAAATACTCAAATCAGCTTCCGAACCCGAGAAAGTAAGTTGGCCTCCATTGTTGATTACGATTCCACCATCGGCTCCTTGCAGGCCGTAACCAGACCAACCATTGTGGTCGGAATAGCCGTCTAAATCTTGATTGCCATCGGTGTCGATAGGTTCAAATACATCATTAGCGGTAATATTAGAGAATTTATCACGGAAAATAAGACCCTCGGGCTGAATGGGGTAAACTCGCAAATTGTAATTCTTGACGCCTGGGCAAGCGCTCCAGTGGCAAGTGAAGCTTTCGCAAAGAATATTGCTAGTGTCATAAACTTGATGATAGGTTAAATCGGTGACGTCATAAGCCACAGGAGCAACAATCTCGCCGTCAAACACGCCTGGGGTCTTGAAACCTATCTCATAGAGATAAGAATAAGAGTTAGAGATTACCACCTTATAAATCTTCTCGGGGTCGAGCTCACTCGAGGTCATCACCTCGGCACCAATATTTTGGTTAGTCAAGGTTTCGACAGGAGTGGTTCCCTCGGTGATTGAGCCGTCGGGGTTCTGCTCGCACTCATAGATCTCCATCTTGAAGATGTAGTAAGAAGCGTTACTGCGATGATAGGCATATTGCTTGACTTGTGTACAGAAAGTCACATAGAAAGTCTGTGTCTTTGTGGGCTGCTTGTATTTTACCGAATAAGCAGCGTTGTCGCCAAAGTAGGCGCTTGGGCCGGGGAAGATGTCGGTAGCGGTCCAGGCGTTGGTGTACTGGGAGCCTGTGTCGGCATCGGTGGTGGTGTTCTCAAACCAGTTTTGTGTCGCATCGGTCTTCATCACGCCATAGTTTGACAATGTGAGCCAATAGCCACCTCCTTGCTGGGTGTACTTGTAAATGCTCTGCATGCCATCTACAGTAGCGCCTGCCTGATCGATGGAGGTATAGTTGGTGACGTTTAGATAAGGATCACTGGCTGTGCCCACCGCCATTACTGGCAACGCAAATGCCACGACGGTTAATAGTGATAATAATTTCTTCATAATAGAGAGAATTTGAATTATTAATTAGTTTTTTTATTATTCGGTATTTTACAAACAGCGCAGCCCAATTCTGCATTCTGCATTCTGCATTAATTAAAGCCGTCAAAGTTACCAAAAAATATGATAATATGCAAAAAAGATGGATTTTTTTACAAGAATCTCTTTAAAAAACATAGTTATGATAAGCAAAGAGCCGCCCCAGAATTATGGAGCGGCTCTTTATTATATCGCTAAGATTTTTTTATTTCTTCTTAGCTCCAAGTATTACGTTATAGACAACAGTCACATCGACTGAGGTTATGGCACCGTCGCCGTCTTGGTCGCCGTTAACCATGCCCTCGGTCTCACCATTGAGGAGGTAGTTGTAGAGGATAGTGATGTCTACTGTGTTAACCTCACCGTCGGCATTCACGTCGCCAGCGACACCGCCAGCAAGTGTAGTGAAGATGGTCGACGCAGTCCAGTTGCTCAGCAGCGACTCAAACTTGCCTTGAACCTGTACCTCGTAGGTGGTGTTAGGTGTCAGTCCAGCGAGGGTGTAAGGACTGGTGACGCCATTAACATAGTTCCACTCGGCTGCCTGCTTGGTGGTGAGAGTGATGGCATCGATGAACATGAAGTCCTTGTCGGTGCAGTTATAGTGACGGAAGGCAATATAACCAGTTTTACCCTTATAACTGCTCAAATCGATAGATACTTCGTTCCATTCTTTTGAATTTGGTGAAAGCATGTCATCGGTAACTGGCACAAAGTCGCTGATGTTTTTACCACTGGTAGAAACATAGATGCGATAATTCTCCTGATAATTGTTGCCATCGTCCATTATGTAATATTTGAGAGTTCCACCCAAATCTGCAATTTGAGGACTAATCAACCACTGGTCGGGTGTGACAGCACCCACTGTGTTGTTAATCCAGCTTCTTGACATGGCGACATAAGAACCGTCTTTGGCGGTAAATTGTCCGCTGAAACTGCTGGTCAGGTCCACTGTCTGCCAGTTGTAAGAGTCGCCATCGGTGTTGATGAGAGTCCAATTGTCAAGTCCGTTCTCGAAATCCTCGGTGAACGACACTCCAGCTTCGCCTGCATCTTCATCATACTCTCTCCAACGCAAGTTCCAGCCGTCATTGTTCTCGCCTGGAGTCCAAGTTATGTTGGCTGCAGTAGTTGAAGGATCGGCCTGAAGGTTGGTTGGTGTAGCTGGAAGAGTCACATTGAGGTCGGTCTTGAAGGCAATCTCATAGAGGTGAGAGTAGTCATTGTAGATTCTCACCTTGTAGATCTTGCTTGGATCCAAAGCGCCCGAAGATGTCACCTCTACCTGATTGGTAAGCTGGCTCTGCTTGTTGACAACGGCAGTAGTGCCCACACTGAGTGTACCATCGGCATTGAGGGTGCACTCATAGATTTGCATCTTCAATGGATAAGTATTGCCCGAAGAGTAGCTTGAACCAATGTTGTAAGAGAGCTGACTTACCTCGCTACAGTTGGTCACATAGAAGTTCTGGTAGGCCTCGTTCCAGTTGCAGTAATAAGCAGTACCAGTAAAGTAATTGCTGCTGCCCAGGAAGATGCCGTTTGCATTCCAAGTCTCGTTGCCCGACTTGGCTGTGCCTTCATAGTCAAACCAGTTCTGGTTGGCATCGACCTTTTGTGAACCATAGTAAGAGAGTGTGAGCCATGCGCACTGATTTGCTGGATACTCGGTGTAGCTGTAGATCTTCGACATGCCGCTCACGGTAGCACCAGCCTCGCCTATGGTCTCATATTTAGCGATGTTCAGATAGGCGTCGCTTGCAGTGCCGCCGTCGTTGGCCTGAGCGGTGAGTTGAACGGTCTTGCTCTCGGCACCATTGCTGGCCAGTACGAGTGAGCCAGTGAAATTGCCCTCGTTGGCCGAGTTGAACGAAACGGTTACAGGAACGCCATTAGCTGCGTTGGCAGCGGTGATGGTGGTTGGAGTAACGCTGAACACACCATTGTTGTCGTTCAGAGTAACAGTAATGTTATTTGTCAAGAACAGACCAGTAACGTTGATGGTCTTAGTCACTGTTGACGACAAGCTGGCACTCATGCTCACCGATGTTGGGTCAACGTTGATGGTTGGAACCTTGGCCTGGGCAGTACCGGTAACGTTCACTGTCACGCTCTCAGCACCAGTGCTGGCAAGTGTGATTGTTGCATTGCTGTTGCCTGCGTTGGTGGGCTTGTAGGTTACTGTAACCTGCACGCCACCAGCTGCATTGGCAGCAGTGATGCTGGTGGGGCTCACGGTGATGTTGCTGGCTCCTTGTTTAGAGATGGTGATGTTGCCCTCAAGGTTGTTACCAGTCACGGTGAAGGTCTTGGTGTAGGTATCGCCCACATAGCCCTCAAATGCAAGGCTGGCGGGGTCAACAGCGATGTTGGGACCAAGAGCGCTTGCTGGAGGACGGATGCCAATAATCATTGCCTCACCATAGTTGAACACATAAGAACCCGACTGACCTGTTGCACCAGTGTTGGTGGTGAAGTTGTGCAGTGTGCAGTAGCCATTGCTGTCGCCGCTCCAGCCCCAGTTCACGTAGTACTGACCGCTGGTGTTGCAGCCAAACACGTTGAAGGCATGGCCTGCAGGCTGATAGCTGCTGCAGTCATAGGCAAGATACTCGATTGGGTTGCCAGCATGCAACTCGGCGAGCATCCATTCGTTCCACTGTGCATCGGTGTATTGCTGAGGGCCATTGGTGTAGCTCCAGCCCGATGATTGCAGCTCGGTGAGTGTGAGCAGCTGTGCATCGGTGTAACCCATGTTAAGAACGCCCTGATAAATCTCGGGGTCGTTGGCGCCACTGGCGTCGGTGCCGTACATGTAGTCGGGAATCGACTGGCCTACATAGCGCATCAGCCATGCCACGGCAGTTTTTTGTGCCGAGGTAGAGCTATAGTTAGAGGGACCAGTATACTCATCAATGATGTTGTCCCAGTCGGCTGCGCGCTCAGGCAGTGCAGCTGCCGACACGCCACCGCTCGACGAGCCATTGATGGCTGCTACAGCAGGGAAGGTCTTGGGCCATTTCCACACATAGTAGCACATACTCAGCGAGGTGGCGGGGCATCCGGTGAGGGTGCGGCTGCTGCCACTGGTGGGGCACTGGTTGTTGTAGGGAGAACTCTGGTCCCAGTTGGCATTTGTCAGCGGAGCAACCGCTGTGGTAGCCTTGGGGGTGTAGCCGTTGGGCTTGAGAGTGCCAGCTTTGAGGCCGTCAATCTGATATTTGTACTTGTTGAGCAACCACTGCATTGCGGGAGGGATGTTTCCTAAATCGATAGTTCCTTCCTCGCCATACATCAGGATTTCGGGTGCCTGATCGTCGCCAGCAACAACGACATAGGCTTTGTCGGCGTTGAAGATGTAGTAATCCACTGCTTCAGGTTTCGCTACCGATGCCTCGGCCTTGACGAGCATGAGATTGCTGGTAGCAGCAGCTCTCAGCCGACCGTTGGCAACTTGCTTAGCCATAAATGACTTTGCTGCATTCTTTGCGGTAGCCAAGTCAACATCGGCTGCCTGCAATTGAGTCGCCACGCACAGCATGAGTGCTAATGACGACCACTTTTTTAGTTGGGTAAAAAATTTCATTTTCTTTAAAGTTTAGTTAATTTATGTAGTTGTTTTAAAGAATATTTCCAAAATAGAAACCTACAAAGTTAAGCAAAAAGTTTGTTTTTTCAATAAAATTACCAGTTTTTTTTATAATTAGTCGTTTTTTAACACAGTTTTAACAGGCTTTCAACACAATACACACTCTTTCACAGCAAAGCTCAATAAGAGAAGAAAATGGGCTTCAACAAGAAAAAACAGGTTTTAGCTACGGCATCAACACTTTTTTCAACACATTATTTTGAGGTGGCAGCTCAAAAAAAAACGACTCTATCGCTTGTAGATTAGAAAATTATGCCTACCTTTGCAGTCGCGTTTTCCGGGAACGAATCTGGAAGACCTGTGTTTATTAACTTTTTTATTAACTATTTAAATGAGCGAAGAATTAAAAAATTCTCCAATTTCACCCATTGAAGACTTCGATTGGGAAGCATTCGAGAAAGGTGAAACCAAAAAAAATGAGTCTTATGAGACTCTGGAAGCCGCCTACGACAAGTCCCTGGGCGCTATCAAGGACAAAGAAGTAACCGAAGGTACTGTTATCTCAATCAACAAGCGCGAGGTAGTAGTTAACATTGGCTATAAGTCTGACGGTATCATTCCATTTAACGAGTTCCGTTACAACCCCGACCTGAAAGTAGGCGACACCGTTGAGGTATTTGTCGAGAATCAGGAGGACAGCAAGGGCCAGCTGGTGCTTTCGCACAAGAAAGCTCGCACCGCCAAGAGTTGGGAACGCGTTAACCAGGCGCTTGAAAACGATGAAATCATTAAGGGTTACATCAAGTGTCGCACTAAGGGTGGTATGATTGTTGACGTATTCGGCATCGAGGCATTCTTGCCAGGTAGCCAAATCGACGTGAAGCCCATCCGCGACTACGACATGTTTGTCGACAAGACCATGGAGTTCAAGGTTGTTAAAATCAACCAGGAGTACAAGAACGTTGTTGTTTCGCACAAGGCACTCATCGAGGCCGAGCTTGAGCAGCAGCGCAAGGAAATCATCGCTAAGCTCGAGAAGGGTCAGGTACTCGAGGGTACTGTTAAGAACATCACCAGCTACGGTGTATTCATCGACCTGGGCGGCGTTGACGGTCTCATCCACATCACCGACCTCTCTTGGGGCCGCGTAAACAACCCTGCCGACATCGTAGAGCCCGATCAGAAGCTCAACGTTGTTATCCTCGACTTCGACGAGGAGAAGAAGCGCATCGCCCTTGGTCTCAAGCAGCTTCAACCACATCCATGGGACAAGCTCGACGAGAACCTGAAGGTGGGCGACAAGGTTAAGGGTAAAGTTGTTGTGATGACCGACTATGGTGCATTTGTTGAGATAGCACCAGGCGTAGAGGGTCTTATCCACGTGAGCGAGATGAGCTGGTCGCAGCACCTGCGCAGCGCTCAAGACTTCCTCAAGGTGGGCGACGAGGTAGAGGCTGTTATCCTCACTCTCGACCGCGACGAGCGCAAGATGTCTCTCGGCATCAAGCAGCTCAAGGAGAATCCTTGGGACAAGATCGAGGAGAAGTATCCCGTTGGTTCAAAGCACAATGCAAAGGTTCGCAACTTCACCAACTTTGGTGTATTTGTAGAGCTTGAGGAAGGCGTTGACGGTCTTATCCACATCAGCGACCTCTCTTGGACCAAGAAAATCAAGCACCCAAGCGAGTTCACTCAGATTGGTGCCGACATCGAGGTTGTTGTTCTTGAGATTGACAAGGACAACCGTCGTCTGAGCCTTGGCCACAAGCAGCTCGAGGACAATCCTTGGGACAACTTTGAGACTATCTACACCGTGGGTAGCATCCACGAGGGCACTATCACCGAGCTCCTCGACAAGGGCGCTGTTATCAGCCTGCCTTACGGAGTTGAAGGCTTTGCCACTCCCAAGCACCTTGTTAAGGAAGACGGAACTCCTGCCAAGCAGGACGAGAAACTCCAATTCAAGGTTATCGAGTTCAACAAGGATGCTAAGCGCATCATCTTGAGCCACAGCCGCATCTTCGAGGATGAGCAGAAGGCAGAGGCTCGCAAGGCACGCAAGGCTGCAAGCAAGCAGCAAGGTGAGGACCAAACTGTAGCTCAATCGAGCAACATCGAGAAGACTACTCTGGGCGACATCGACGCTCTCGCCGAGCTCAAGCAGAAACTCGAGAAGGGTGAGTAATCACACACGAGTTAACCCTTAAAACTCTAAAAACGTCAAATCATCATTGATTTGGCGTTTTTTTATCGCTGCGCGCTTAAAATTGAATGAGAATTGAATGAAAAATCGACCCGAGCAAATATGGAACTTTAAATCAAATTTTAAGCGAAGCGCCCATCCCGCGACATGGGCACCATGAGGCTACAATAATCTCAAAAAGCTGCACCTTCGATGTCAAAAAGCCTCGCAAGCTCGGAATTTATTTTTTTCCTGCGTGAGCAGGCTTT
>CAMVKS010000010.1 GCA_947167995.1 uncultured Prevotellaceae bacterium | reverse complement strand
AAACTCGCAAAACCGGTACCAAAGAATAATATTGTAATAAGGTAAATTCCAATTTGTCGAATAGAAAAGCGAAGCCTATGGCATCGCTTTTTTTAGTGATTTCGACTGAAATTTTTCTTGTCAAGGGCATCAGCAATTATTCCGCAGAACTGCCATCCGAGGTTCTCTTCCATAAACTCCTTGACTCCATCGATGGAACACCCCTGCGCTATGAGAGTGAACAAATAGCGCAGCTGCTTTTGAGTCAAATCTTCCCATCGTGTGGGAAGTTTGATGTCAATAGTCTTAGAGTCTTTGTCCATAATAAAAGCGGTTATCGTACTGCAAATGTACGGTAACCGCTTCTATGCGTAAAAGACAAAATTCAATGAAATACCATTGATTAATAATAGTTTTGGGGATCTCTGAGTAATTCCATAATAGTTATCAGCCTCTCAAGACTACCGTTTCTGAATTTTAGTGGAAGGGTTCTCAATTGTTCTTCTGTTATATAAAAGGAGAATCCTTGCAACCTTTCATACATCTGCAAATGCTCATCATATTTAGTTTTGACTTTGTTTCTCATTGTGTCAAGCAATGATTCATTTGGCTCGACCAGATGCATATAAAGTGCATCTGCACGCATTGGACCATGTGGTGCAAAAGCCGTACCAGCAGGAACCACACAACAATCACTACCTGTAAAAGGTGCACAAAAATGTTCGAGGTAACCTATTTCAGCTTCTGTGGTTAACTCAAAAACATTTTCGTCAATTTTCAATGATTCTACAAATTTTGACATAGTGGAATGTTATCAAATAAGAATTTTATTCCACAAAGATACAACATTTTTCAAAACCAATACCCATGAGCTCTCTTCTTATTTTCGAAAATCGGTGGAGTGAAGAGTTTCGCCGTGTCGCTACCAGCGAACTCGGCAAAGTATTCCTCATTCTTCCGCATAAGATCCACGATGTCACGCAGACCTTGAATGTCCAGCATATTGCCCTGCAACACGTTCACCACAATGGAACGCAGTTGCTCAATGACACGCAGATGCAGACGGTCAGTCAATAAAAATGAAGAAAGCTTGGTGGTTTATATATATTAAAATAATGGGAATCTTTTAGAGCATATTAGTAATCCATTAATTTGTGGCATGGAATTTGCTATTGATATGAAAAATTTATAACTTTGTGGCAATAAAAAATTTGATTTATGACACATCCAATGCGAAACCTCAAAGCCTTGTAATGTTCAACCGAGTGGCACAGCAAGATGCCGTCGCTGCTCATAACATTACAGGCAAAATGAGTAAAAGTAAGAAAAAGACTCCAGTGGGCACAATTTGCTGCTGCAAGTCACAAAAGCACGGTAAGCAGCTATGCCATCGCAAGTTCCGTCGCAAAGAGCGTACAATGATTCAGAAAGGCGATTTTGCCCGACTGCCATTTCGGATGTTTGAAGTCACCGAACAGTGGGATCTCGGCGGCGAAGGAAAATGCTTCTTTGGCATCAACCATAATGAGGAATGGTTTGTCAAGCTAATGCGTAAATGAGCCATTCTTTTAAGTATCAAGAATACAAGAGGACAAAAACTGACAACTGATAACTATTATGAAAGTAGCAATTGTGGGCGCAAGTGGCGCTGTGGGACAAGAGTTTATGCGAGTGCTCGATGAGCAGAATTTTCCTGTTGACGAGCTGGTATTGTTTGGTTCGGCACGCAGTGCCGGTCGCATCTTCACGTTCCGTGGCAAGGACCACGTGGTGAAGCTGCTGCAGCACAACGACGACTTCAAGGACATTGACATCGCTTTTGTGTCGATGGGCGGTGGTCCTGCACGCGAGTATGCCGAGACCATCACGAAATATGGTTGCATCATGATTGACAATAGTAGTGCGTTTCGCATGGACGACGACGTGCCATTAGTGGTGCCTGAGGTCAACGGCGACGATGCCCTCAACGCTCCGCGACGCATCATCGCCAACCCTAACTGCTCGACCATTATCCTGGTTGTTGCACTGAAACCACTTGACAACATCTCGCACATCAAGAACGTGCAGGTGGCCACCTACCAGGCCGCCAGCGGTGCCGGGCTGCAAGCCATGGACGAGCTGGCACTGCAGCAGAGCGAGATAGCGCACGGCAAGCTGGAGACCACGGTGAAGCACTTCCAACATCAATTGGCCTATAACGTGATACCTCACATTGATGTCTTTGCCGACAACGACTACACCAAGGAAGAGATGAAGATGGTGCGCGAGACATGCAAAATCATGCACAGCGACATTCGCGTGAGCGCCACCTGCGTGCGTGTGCCAGTGATGCGCACCCACAGCGAGGCGGTGTGGATTGAGTGCGAGGAGCCTATCTCGCCCGAAGAAGCACGTGCCGCCTTGCAGCTCGCTCCCGGCATCGTGGTGATGGACGAGCCCGCCAGCAACACCTATCCCATGCCCATCACCTGCACGAGGAAAGACCCAGTGTATGTGGGCCGCATACGCATCGACACCAGCAGCGACAACGGCTTGACGTTCTGGGTAGTGGGCGACCAAATCAAAAAAGGCGCCGCCCTCAACGCCGTGCAGATTGGTCAATACCTGATTTCACACCGCGGCTTCCCCAAAAAGTGATTTTGAAGACAATTAAGACGGTAGTACCTTGACCCTAAGTTTAGGTTAATGTTTGAACTTGAAAAATGACTATCTATGGCACTGATAAGATGTAATGAATGTGGTCAAATGATATCGGACCAGGCACGTGTTTGTCCTAAATGCGGAAAACCCTTGTATATGGTTCAGCAGCCTAATTATTACCCGGGAGCGCAACCCACAAACAAGGGTAAAAGCTACACCTGGCTATACGTGCTCATTGGTGCGCTCGCAGTTGTAGCGATTGTCTTACTGGTTTTACTGGCTAATACATGTGGATCAGGAAAGCATTCATCTCCCACACCCACGGCAGTGGAACAGCCAGCGCCACCTGCTGCATCACAGACTCCCACTGCGCCACCTGCCCAAACATCCCAAACATCCCAAACATCCCAAATCGAGCCTAAATTGGACGCCAACAGCTCATTGCGAAGCGGTGTGATAGTTGACCCGGTGGATGATTATGTGAATGTGCGCAGTGGCAAAGGAACAAATCACAGCATTTTACAACGCTTGGATGTTGGCACCATAGTCCTCTACGAGCCAGGACACAAATGGGTGAAAGTTTATGATACCAACAAATCTTTTTTAGGTTATGTCTATCATGACCGAATAAAATAACCCTGGTGGTGGCACCTTCAATCCTCTTGCCACCCGTTTTTTCAATAACAATATAAAAAAGCTGCCACTCTTGCTGGAATGCAAGTTTGGCAGCTCAAAAAACTATATTATTATTACTTATCTAAAATTTTGCATTTTAGTGCTTGGTCACACACTACAGGCTCTCGTTGAGGATTTGTGTGATATCCTCGGGTTTGAGATCGAGATATCCTGCAGGGTAGACTACTGTAGTGCTTGTGATGCCTGGAATCATGTCGGGGGTGGCACCGAGTTCGCCGATAGTGAGAGGCAGCCCAATCTCGAGCATCCAGTCCTTGAGTGCGGCGAGACCAGCTTGGGCGATTTGCTCGTCGGTCATACCTTCGCCACCAATGTTCCACACGTTCTTGGCAAAGCGCACAAACTTGGGCAGTCCTTCCTTCATGGCACGCTTGTAATAGGCCATGGAAACCGAAGCCAAGCAATATCCGTGAGGAGCATGTGTCCAAGCGCCAACGCTGTGACCAATCATGTGCACCATCCAATCCTCGTGCTTTCCACAGCCGATGAGTGTGTTCAGTGCCCATGTTGCAGTCCACATGATGTTAGAGCGGGCCTCATAGTCCTGAGGATTCTTCACGGCGATGCGAGAAGCTGTGATGAGCGAGCGCATCAGTCCCTCGGAGAGATAATCGCTGGTATTGTCGTCGAAATCGGAGAAATACTGCTCCATGATATGATTCATGATGTCGTAGATGCCCGCTTTCATCTGATTCTCGGGTACTGTCATTGTGAACTTGGGATTCAGGATTGAGAACTTGGGCATGAGGCGGTCGTCAAACACGTGGCCCACCTTGAAGTTGTGCTCGGCATCGGTAATAACCGTACCGGCGTTCATCTCGGAGCCAGTGCCAGCCATTGTGAGCACGCAAGCCACTGGCAACAGACGCTGGTCGGCGGCGGGCTGCTCCTGCTTGAGCCAGAACTTGTCCCAGTAGTCGCCATCGCAGAACACCGAGGCAGCTACTGCCTTAGAGTAGTCACACACACTACCACCGCCCAGGGCGAGGATAAGGTCGACATTGTTCTCACGTGCAATTTTCACACCCTCATTCAGTTTCTCCAAAGTGGGATTGCTCATCACACCAGGATTCTCGACAACGGTTTTGCCGGCTTCGTTAAGAATTGCGACCACCTGGTCGTAGATGCCGTTGCGCTTCACACTGCCACTGCCGTAGTTGAGCAGCACAACAGGCCCAAAGTTGTTCAACTCGTCCTTGAGGAAGTTCAAAGACTCATCACCAAAATACAATTTGGTGGGATTGTGGTAAGAAAAATTTCCTAACATAAAAAGATGATTTTATTGGTTAATTAATTATTTAACTTTGTTGTAAACCTCGTCGGTGACAGGCTCGAGCCACTCGTTGCTGGCTCCAGGCTGCACGTCCTTGTGGTAGGTGAGGTGCTGGAACCACGAGTCGCGGGCTGCGCCGTGCCAGTGCTTGGCCTCGGCGGGGATGGCGATGACAGTGCCCGGAGTCATCTCAACAGGCTCTTTGCCCCACTCCTGGTACCAACCACGCCCAGCGACGCAAATGAGCACCTGCACCTGCTTGTGGTGAACATGCCAGTTGTTGCGGCAGCCAGGCTCGAAAGTTACATTGAAGATACCGCCACCCATATCGGCAAGATAGCTGTTGCCAATGAAATACTGTGCATAGGCATCGTTGGGATTGCCCTTGGGCCACACGTTGAAATCCACGGGTTTGCCCTCGTGGAACTCCTCGCCGAAGAATTGTGCCTGCATCTTGCTCAGTCGCCATGCTTCCTCGCTGCCCACTTTTTGCTCCAAGATGGCTGGGATGGCGCGCAGCTGCTCATCGGTCACTCCCATGTTGCGTGCGCCGCTGATGTGCGCCAGTAGCTGTGGCTCACAACCTGGCAGAGCCGAGATTGCCGAAACGGTGACAATTTCGCGGTCGGCGAACGAGAGGTTGTTGCGTGCGAAGATGTCGCCAAAGAGGTGCGCTTTGAGATAGTAGTCGGTTTGTGGCGCGAAGTCGTAGTTGAACGGGCGTCCCGAGAGCTTTGTCTGCACCTCGGTGCCCTGCTTGAGCGCGTTGTAGTCGTTAGGCAGTGGATCGGCCTCGCGACCTGGCTCGGTCTTCTTGCCGGCCTCGGTGCGCTCCTTGATTACCTGTTGCAAAGCGCCAAGCGCGTTGAGCGAACGTGGAAAACCTGTGTAGGCATAGAGCTGGGATAGAGCTTCCTTAGCCTCACTGATAGTCAATCCACCGTCAAACCCCTCGTTGAGAGCTGCTTTCAGCCCGTCAATGTTTCCTTTGGCCTCATTGGCAG
This sequence comes from uncultured Prevotellaceae bacterium, assembly GCA_947167995.1. Classification (GTDB taxonomy): domain Bacteria; phylum Bacteroidota; class Bacteroidia; order Bacteroidales; family Muribaculaceae; genus Sodaliphilus. The sequence goes on along the minus strand of CAMVKS010000010.1, from coordinate 58,579 downwards.
CGATTGCCACGAGCGCCTGTTGTCTTGTTGTAAGTGCCATGTTAGTTTGTGCGTTTATTTGCAGCGACATCAATAAAACTGTCGCCATTATTATTAACTTTTTCATTGTTGTTTTATTTTATTTGTTCTTACTTGCTTTCACCCACACTGGTTCCTCACTCATTGTGGGCTTATTCACTGCCATCACGCCCGAGAGGTTGTGGGGCACATAGGGCTCCTCAAGATAACGGATGTCATCGGCAGTGAGTTGAATATCGAGCGCTTTCACCGCACCCTCGATGTGATGCAACTTAGTGGCTCCCACGATGGGCGACTCCACTTTTGTGAGCAGCCACGCCAGCGAAATCTGTGTCATCTCCACTCCATAACGGTCGGCAAGTTCCACGACGCGCTCCACAATGCGATTATCTTGCTCAGCAGTGCTGTCGTATTTGAAGTGCATGAACGAGTCCTTCTCTTGTCGCAGAGAAGTTTCCCCAGGGCGCTTGGCCAGTTTGCCCGAAGCCAGTGCACTATAGGGTGTCATGGCAATATTCTCCTCATGGCAGAATGGGACCATCTCTCGCTCTTCCTCACGCATAATCAGATTATAGTGATTTTGCACCGAGATGAACTTTGCCCATCCTTTCTTCTCAGCGAGGGCATTCATCTTAGCCACTTGATAGGCATAAGCGTTGGCGATGCCTATATAACGCGCTTTGCCTGACGCTACTGCCTCGTTCATGCCTTCAAGGATTTCCTCGGCAGGAGTTTTATAGTCCCAGATGTGGTAGATATATAGGTCCACGTAGTCCATACCCAGATGCTGCAAACTGCTGTCGATGCAGTTGAGAACATGCTGGCGGCCGTTGATGCCACGCTCAATCTCCTCGTCGGTGCGAGGCAAGAACTTCGTGGCGACAACCACATCTTCACGCTTTGCCATGTCACGCAATGCACGTCCCACAAACTGTACGGATGTACCCAACTGATAAGCGATGGCTGTGTCGAAGAAATTCACTCCAAGGTCGAGCGAGCGACGGATAATCTCACGCGTAGGTTCTTCGCCTATTGTCCAAGAATGCTGTCCAATGGTTGGATCGCCAAAGCCCATGCAGCCAAGGCAGATGCGCGATACACGCAGGTCGGAGTTTCCAAGTTTTACGTATTCCATATTATCTTTGCTTTTTGAATATCAGTTTCATTGTCTCAGGATCGAGTGGCTCCATGGCTGGAAGTTTTAAGTCCTTTACCATGTGAAGCGTGCCCTGCTTGTATTTCTGGAAGTGGCCGGTCTTGAGGTGGCTTTGGTAGGCCTCCTCCGATGCATAGATTTCAAGGATGCGAATGAGATTGGGATTCTCGGCGCTCTGCATCGGGAAAAGGCAGATTACGCCAGGCTCGCGCTCAACACTGAGGCGGTCAACCTCATTGGCAAAAGCCAAGTATTCAGCGATATACTGAGGATGGACCTCTATTTCGGCGATGCGAACGAGCATCTTTGTCATATCAGTCTTCTCAGCCGTTGGTTTTTCGTTTGATTGACCAAGCAACCATTTCGCATTCTTCCACAAAAACATTTCTTTGAAAGGCGCGAGGTCGGGCTCAGTGGTCAAGTATTGCTTCATCCTCGCAAGGCTCTGTGTGAGCACCTGTGGAGCAACATAGGGATAGTCGGAACCATAGAGCAAATGGTCGGGAGTTGTGATGGTTAGCATCATTCGGATAACCTCGGGCGAGTGTGCTCCAGCGAGGTCATAATATAGAGCTGCGAGATTGGCTTCCCAGTCGATGTCGCCCACGAGCTTGTTGGCTTGCATCACTGGCGCGAGCGACTTCATGCGAGGCACCGCCAGAGGCAGATAAGCACCACAATGAGGCACCACCACCTTAACGCCCGGGTAACGCGCCAGCACATTACGGCTTATCATGTTGGTCACCGCACGGGTGGTCTCCGACAGGTACTCCTGCATGGCGAGGGGAGTCTGCTGCATCACCTCACGATTCACAGGCTCGGGACGATGCGGATGAAGGATGACAACCGCATGCCGCTCGTTGAGCACGGCAAAGAGTGTGTCAAGCTCGGGTGTGCCCAGGTATTGGCCATTGACATTTGTCGCCAGTTTTATGCCATCGGCGCCCAGCGTGTCGAGCGCATACTTCACCTCACGGATGGCTGCGTCAACATCGGGCAACGGCAGTGCTGCACAAAAAATGAATCGACCACGATGTTCTCGCTTGATGCGTGCAGCCTCCTCATTGGTCTTTCTCACCACCTGGGCCGATGCAGGTTGTGGCGCTGCTAAAGTCAGTACCGAAGTCTCAATGCCAGCCTCATTCATCCAATTGAGATGCGATGTGACATCATATTTTGGTAAAGGGAAACCCTCGTCCAATAATCGGTCTTCACTTTCAAGTGCCGACACAAACTCAGGAGAGATGAGGTGACTATGCACATCAATCACGCCTTGAGCATAACCTTTAGTTGCTATGAAGGTCGTCATCAAAAAAAAGATGGCGACTTTCATGCTAAGATGAGTATTTTTTAAATCTACTTTCATTACTATGAACTAATAAGTTGAGGCCTGGCTACTAGTGAAAGACCATTGGCCATCACGCTTGACCAGTTAAAATGTGAGTTGCAATTGCCATGTGTGTTTGCCACCACCAAAAACTGCTGCAGTTACACGACTGCGCCCTGTGAGGGTAGCTCTATCTCCATCGATGGCTACGTCCATTTGCTCATGCTCGGCACTGTAATAGTTGAGTGTACCATCGGCAATAGCATTGATATATTCGTGCTTTGACTGTCGCATGCCTGTCATGTGAATCAGCACAAACTCGTTGGCATGAATACTGTTGAGAGTGGCAGTGTCCTTCTCTACCATTGCTTGATACATGTGATTATAAAGTTCTATTATCTGTTGCCTATCGTTCATTGTCCTGTCGCTTATTTTTTGTTGTGAACATAATGAGAGAGCCAGAACTGCCGACAAAATAATTAACGTCAATCGCATTAGTGAGTATGTTTCAAATATTGCAAATCACCATACCAGTAGCTTGCTGTGCAACCGCCGTCAATGAGAAAATCGGCACCACTGATGAAACGGCCACGACTTGACATCAAGAATTCTGCTAGGTCGCCAACTTCGTCGGGTGTTCCTGCACGTCGAGCAGGCATACCCTCAATCATGCGTAGATAACCGTCCTTGCGAGGCCCATGTAGCTCATCGTTGGCCAACGGAGTAATGATGATACCTGGTGAAATGCTATTGATTGTAGCACTACGACGCCCCCATCGAGTTGCCTCATACATGACACGAAGCACATTGCAGCGCTTTGAGTACTGGTAGGCCTTGAGGGTGTCGTCAATACTCTTAAGGAATGGAAGTTCAAGCAATTGATCAACTGGAGTTGTTGCCAATGCCTCATTCTGCTCCTGTGACAATGCAGGCAGACGATGGCCGCTTTGTGATGATATTATCACACCTGAACCGCCTTCAGCTATCATTTTGCCAAACTCCTCTAGCAGCACGCTAGTTCCGTAGAGGTCAACCTGTAGGATTTCCTCAACAGGAGCTTGTGATGGCGATACGCCAGCTGCATTTACCAGATTGGAAATCTCTCCACTACTGGTGGCAAAGTCCACTAAGCGCAGAATGTCGTCCTTAGAACCGAGGTCGCACTTTATTGTCGAGCACTCGAAGCCAGCATTCTCGAGTGTAGCAGCTGCTTGCTGTGCATTCTCGAGCGAATAGTCGGCCAAAACAATGTGCTTACCAGCCGACACTCGACGAATGATTGCCTGTCCGATGCTACCAGCACCTACCAATACCGAAACCTGTTTCATTGCACAATTTTTTATCCGTAATTCTCGATTAGGTATTTCACAAATTGTGGGTCGCCAAAGTTGATGGTGCCGGTGTCGTGCTGGTTGAGATTGGCAATCAAAGCCATGTCATCGCTGCTTAACGTGAAGTCGAAAACGTTGAGATTCTGCTCCATGCGCTCGCGGTGAGTGCTTTTGGGGATAGCCACGATGCCTCGCTGGGTGAGCCAGCGAAGGGCTACCTGAGCTGCGCTCTTGCCATACTTTGTTCCAATGTCGGCGAGCACTTTGCTCTTGACGATGCCGTCAACGCCCTGACCTCCGAGAGGTCCCCATGCCATCATCTTGGTGCCGAATTCGGCAAGTATGGGCTCAATGTCGGTCTGCTGGATGATTGTGTTGCATTGCAGCTGATTCACCATGGGTTTCACGTCAACATAGTGAGCGAAATCAAAGAAACGCCCTGCCTGGAAGTTGCTCACGCCAATGGCGCGCACCTTTCCGTCGCGATAGGCTTTTTCCATTGCTCGCCAGGTGCCGAACACGTCGCCATAGGCTTGATGGATGAGCAGCAAGTCGATGTAGTCGGTCTGCAGTTTGCGCAGACTCTCGTCAATACTCTGTGCTGCCTTTTCCTCACCGGCATTGGCAATCCACACTTTCGTCACGAGGAAAAGGTCTTCGCGCTTTAGTCCACTCTTGCGCCAAGCGTTGCCCACGCCTTCTTCATTTTGGTAGGCTTGTGCAGTATCGATAAGACGATATCCCACACTCAAGGCATCGCTCACGCAACGTTCACACTCTTCGGGGCTAACCAAGAACACGCCGTAGCCCAGCAATGGCATCTCAACTCCGTTAGATAGCTTTAGATATTCCATGATTGTAATTGGTTGATTATTAGTAGCCTAAACCTTTGAGCCAATTCTCAACTTTACCCTTGCCCGAGCGCACGTCGTGACCATAGATGCTGAATCCACGCTGCACATTGGCTCCAGGGAATGCCTTTTTCACGTCGTCGACGCAATTGGCAAGTCCGCTGCCCTCATGAGTAGTGAATGGGATAACTGTCTTGCCCTTCAGGTCGTTAGCGTGCTTCTTGAAGAAGGTGAACATCACCTGTGGATAGGTGCCCCACCACACTGGTCCGCCAATGAAGATGGTGTCATACTGCGACAAGTTCTCGATATCGCCCTCGTAGGGTGGCAGCTCACCGTTGCGGGTCTCTTCCTGTGCAAGGTTGATGAGCGGAGTGTAGGCCATGCCGTCATACTTGTGGGTTACAATCTCAAACTGGTCGGCGCCAGTGATTTCGCTGATGTAATCGGCAACTATTTTAGTGTTGCCCACTTCGATGTTTCCTACCGCGTAGTTGTCGCCCGCATGCGAGAAGAACACTACGAGTGCTTTACCTTTATTTTCCATAGCTGTTTCTTGCTTTACGCCGCCGTTGCATGCCGTTGTTACCAGCAGTGCCAATACGGCTGTGATGATACTTTTGATACTCATTATTTTTAATTTATTTGTTTAATCTTCTCTCCAAAGTTTGAATTCCCCTGTGCGAATTGAGGCTATCACGCCACCATCGACGAGCAAGTCGGTTCCTGTGATGAACTTGGCGTGCTCACCAAGCAGGAATGCTGCCACCTCGGCAATCTCGTCGCTGGTGCCTGTGCGCTGTGCAGCCGAGGCGTCAATCATAGCTTGATAGCCCGCGCCACTTGCACGGAACTCATCGTAGGCCAGCGGAGTGACGATAACACCTGGTGAGATTGTGTTGATGCGTGCTCGACGCTTACGCCATGTAGTGGCGGCAGCACGTTGAGCTTGCAAGTGATTCATGCGCTTAGCAATCATGTAGGCTAACCCCGAATCTTTCATCGCCACCTCTTGGATGAATTTAACGTCTTTCAAATCCTCGGTAGCAGTGTTTACCAACTGCAGTTCGATGTCATTAGGAATTGGATACATATAAGCCGCTTGACTCGAAATAATAAGTCCTGCGCCACCCTGCGCCATCACTTCGCCAAATGCATCCACAGCATAGCCAGTACCCACCATGTCGAGATTTACGATGTGTTCAGGACTGGCCTGATTGGGTGAAGCACCTGCAGTGTCGATGAAATACATCACGGGGCCAAGGCTGGCAGCCCTTTGTGCGAAGGCCTCGATGCTATCTTTTTGCAAAGCGTCTACCACCATTGTCTCCACGTCGTAGCCACTGCGACGAAAGTCGTCGCCCACGCGCTCCAACGCTTTTTCGCTGATGTCACCCAGCAAAATCTTTTTGCCTGCTGCAATGCGGCGCACGATGGCAGTTCCCATACTTCCGGCACCCAAAAGTGCCACTACTGCCTTTTGTTCGTTTCTATCGAAAATCATAGTATGTCCTCCTAATTGTTATTACTCTATATTCTTGATAAACTTTGCAGGATTGCCTCCAACAATAGTGTTAGGAGCGACGTCCTTAGTGACAACAGCACCTGCTGCGACCACGGCATTCTCCCCCACAGTTACACCAGGCAAAATGGTGGCACCTGCGCCAATCCATGCTTTCTTGCCTATGTGCACAGGCTTGCAAATAAGCAACTGGCGGTCGTGCAAGTCATGATTGTTGCTGATGAGCTGTACGTTGGCAGCTATCATTACATCATCCTCGATTAAAATGCCGCCTCGTGACATCATCAGGCAGTCGGGCATAATCATCACATTCCTGCCTATGTGCACCCTATCGAAGCACACTCCCTTGAGTGGTGGCATCACCATGGCTCCATCACCCAAATTATCGCCAAAAAGTTCCTTCACCAGGTTGTTATATTCCTCGGTGTAGGGCATAGTATGGTTAATTGCAAAAACCAGTTTCACATCTTTCATGCCGCGCTCCATCTCACTAGGAGTGGTTTTGCGGGGGTCAACAATGATTGCTTCCATTTTTCTCTATTTTTTTAATTACACTGCAAAATTACTACTGTTTTTTGACTTAAAAGTTTCACAAAAAGCACCACAATTTTCACTTTTTGCACAAAATATTCTTTTTCTTTTAAAATATTGTGTATTTTTGCAACAAACGGAGTTATAGGTGAGAGGGGAGAGTGAGAGGGGAGAGTTTCCGATTCCCCGACAAACGATAAACGACATGAAGATAGATTTTCTTTTTTCCGACGATTTTTACGGGATGAATGCTCCCGAGCTCAGGCACACCTGCATGCACTTGCTGTGCACTGGGGGCGAAGGCAGCTTTGTGTTTAACGAGCATTGCTACCACATCATGAAGAACGACCTTGTGGTGATGCCTTTCCCTCACCGTGCCAGCAATCTGGCAGCCCACCCCGAGATGACTGTTGAGTGGTTTGCTGCCGACAACAAGTTCCTTCAGAGCCTATTGCCCTCAAACAATTATAGCATTGGTGGTAGCATAAGCCTAAACTACAACCCAGTAATTCCTCTCAGCGAAGAGCACGCTATGCGCATTCTTGACGATTTCCACCGGCTGCGCGACCGCATGGAAAACCGCCATCACATGTTTTACCGTGAAATGATGGGGAGCCTGTGCCAAACCATGATGTATGACATCTTTGAATCGCATTCACATCGCGACACCACCAGCGAGCACAGCGACCGCACGGGTTATATTGTGAAGTCGCTCATGGAACTGCTGTCGACCGGTGTGAGCAGCACCGAGCGCAGCGTTAACTACTATGCCGAGTGCCTGAACGTGTCGCCCAAGTACCTCTCGGCCACCATAAAGAGACTGACAGGGCACAGCGTCACGTCGTTTATTGACCGTGCCACTGTGCCAATACTGAAAAATCTTCTTGAAGACGAGCGCCTGTCGCTCACACAGATTGCCGAGCGCATGAATTTTGCCTCACTGAGCTACTTCAGCCGCTACTGCACCAAGCACTTGGGCATGACGCCCAGCGACTACCGCCGCAGCCTCCAGCCACAGTTTACCGCAAAACAATAGCCCCGAAACAATGTGCTTATTGTTCCGGGACTTGTGAGTTTAAGGTAAAACGCCACTTTATTGTTCTACTTCGTCGTCATTCAACAGTTTGGTCTTTGTCACCTGTAGAACACCCGAGTTGTTGTAGACGAATGCTATTACCGAGAGGTTTTCGACCTTCCACTCGTCGGAGAGAGTGATTAGGTGATTTTTCGAGACAGAATATCCCTCTTGAACATCAATGTCTTCGCCCCACTCGCCGTTGATAGCGGCTCGGAGCACATGCTGATGGATGTAATTGTCGTTGCGTGTGCCGTCGGGCATCATCTGGAATGCTGTGATGTCATCCTCAACAATCCACAGTTGCAGTTTGCCTTGTGTGTTCCCGTCTACACCCTTAATCTCGGTGTAGATATCTATTTGATTGTTATCACCTGGATTCACCATAAGGTCAATATCCACTGGTGCAGTCTTCTGCAACTCTTGCCTGATGAGTGTTCCCCAAGCGGTGTACTCGGCAGGAGTGCCACGGTCGATTAATCCCACTGGCTGATATTCTAAGTTCCAGTGATTGTAATAGTTATCGCCCAGGTCGGTGGCAAGCCCCAGGAAACGGGGGTTGGTGTGGAATCCCAAGGGTCCCGAGTGGATGCTCACGGCAATGATGGCATCCTCGCCATACTGCTCGTGCAGCTTAGCAATCTCTTCGGCTGCCATGGGACAGTTCACACAACGCTGTCCGGTGAAGTCCTCTAACAGGACACTGCGTTCTACAGCTGCGGGTTTCACATATATCAGTTGCTCATCCTCGTTGATGTGGCTACACGCCGCCATGAGCAGTGTAGCCAGCATTAATGTTATGTAAGCCTTGATCTTCATAATCAGAATGTGTAGTTATAAGACAAAGTGAAACCCCGGCTTGCAGGAACATAGCGGCACACACCGCCCGAGCAGTTATAACCTGCGCGAGTTCGTCCGAAGCCTAATTGCACGCGATGTGCCGACATGGTAAACGTGACATCGCCATGATAGTAGTGGATGTTGGTCTCTCCCGCATTGTACATGTCGCTCACAGTGAACATCCAGTGCGGTGACAGAGAGAGCTCGGCAAGAGCAAACAGCCAGTCGCCCTTGTCGTCGGGAGTCGACAGATATTGCAGCTCGGTGCGCAGTGAAGTTTTTTTCGAGAGTTGGAACTGTGCGTCGGCAATGAAGATATTAGAACGCACCATTCCACCGTGGCCCTCAACAACCGTCATGTTGTATCGCTGGTTCATATACATGAGAATGAGCTTTACCGATTGCGACAACTTGCGGGTGAGTGTCACGTCGATGTCTTGATAGAAAGTCTCACCCTCCCAGCGCACATGCGAGAAGTTGAACTTGAGATTCATGCCATACTTGCCACCAAGCTTGGTTTTGCGCTTGAAATTGTAACCCACCTCGGCCTGAAAAGCCCACTCACCGCCGGCCAGCTGTGTGGCATAGGGGTAGAGAGCCGCAAGGGCGTAGGTCTGGTCCTGCGTGAACGCCGGCAGGTGGTTGATGAACGACGAAGTCCCTATCATGCTGCGGCGGCTGCGGAACGACATGTTCTCGCTGCGCTTGGCTTGCAGCAAGATGCTCAGCCCCTTTTGCGAATAGGACCCCGAGAGCACTGCCGCAGTACCTTTTTGATAGCTGTAACCGTTGTCGAACGACGGGTCTTGGGTCTTCTGGGCATACTCGGCATGAACACTCCATGGGCCAGTGTTGAGCGATGCTCTCACGTCCCAGGCATTGACAAACTTGGGGAGATTGAGCTTGTGGGTGGGGTCGACAAAAATATCTTCTTGCTTCTCATACTTGTTCACCCACGAGCCGCCAATCATCAGTTCGGTACCACGATTGCGCAACGCCGGAATCCATTCGTTGATATTGACTTCGGCATCGATGCCGCTCACGAGCCCCTTGTTCCAACCCCAATAACGGCGCTGGCGGCCCGATAGTGCCTTGATGGTAACACCATTGGTGGGACGTGTCACGAGACGCGCACCCAGCAGCGAGTTGTCGATGCCCAGTGAGCGTTCCTCATAGGTGCGCAGCACAAGTCCGAGTCCAAACTGCTCGTAGAATGTACCCACTGTGAGCTCGGTGTTTTTGTAACGACCTTTCACCCAGAAGTTGGGCACACCCCATCCCTTGAAGTCCTTCTCGAAACCAGGCAGGGGGTGCTGTAGATATTCCACCCTGAGACCAGCGTCGACATACTTGCTTTGAATCATGACTTCGCCATAGGTGTTGGTTTGGAAATCCTCGGTTTTCTCGGCCCCGATGGCCTCGTCACGCATGGGCACTAACATGTCGCTCTGCACACTACCACTCACCTTCACCTTCTTGTCGTCTTGTGCAGGCGAGTAAAGATAGCAACACAGAATCACGATATACAGGACTGCTCTTTTCATTGATTGACGAGCTGGCGTACTTTTTCTATAAGTTCATTCTCATCACCACTGTTGTAGCCTGTGTGCTTGTATACAATTTTGCCTTGTCCGTCAACAATCATAGTGAAAGGAATCATCTGAACTCCCAACGCGCGTTTAAGGTCTTCGTTGGCGTCGATAAGTACCTCATATTCCCATCCATGATTGGCGACAAGCGGTTTCACTTTATGTACGTTCTGCGCTTGGTCGATGCTCACGGCAAAAATCTTGACGCCAGTCTCTTCTTGCCAGTCGCCATAGACTTCGGATATGGCATCCAGCTCTCGCAGGCATGGCTTGCACCAAGTGGCAAACATGTCGATGATGAAAGGCTTGCCGCCATTGTTGAGGGTGTCGACTTTTACCGTCTGTCCATCAATAGTCTTTATTGTCACGGCTGGCAGTTGCGCAAACACATTGCTCGAAGCCATCAAGGCGAAAAGAGATAGTAATAAAGCAATTTTTTTCATTGTATAAAAAGTTTTGTGTTGTTATAAGGATGTTGCAAAACAGTTTTGCTTGTTATGCAACATCCTTTTAGACATCTAAAACGCTCGAAGGTTTATTTCTTGCTGCTACCAAGCAGGATGCTGTAGATGGCTGTTATGTCGGCACTTGTGATCACGCCGTCGCCATTCTGGTCGGCATTGGAAACGCCTGTGTAGTCATCATTGAGCATGATGTTGTAAAGCAATGTGACATCACCAGCGGTAACCACACCGTCGCCGTTAACATCACCAGGAACAACAGGGCCACCAACAGGAAGAACGGTGAGAGTCATGTCGTTGGCGTTGATGCGGAAGGTGAACTCGCCACCATTCTCGATGCGGAAGTTAGAGCCGTCAACCATCTGCAGTGGCGTGTTGAGCAGGTTGTCATAAATCATGAAGAAACCAACGTTGTTCTCGTCAACGCCACCATACCATGTCCAGTCGTCGCCGTTTGGAGTGATAACCTTGAACTCGGCACCAGCCTCGAGAGTGCCAGTAGCCTCATAAACGCCCTCCTCATCGGCAGCAGTGAATACTAAGCGTCCACCTGCCTCGGTAGTGTTCCACTCGTTGAAAGTACCAACCATGTAGAACTCGCTTGGAACAGGATTGTATCCATAAGGATAGATTGTGGTCTGCCAAGCGTTAATGATCTTGTTAGCACCGCGGTCGATGAGCAGAGCAGCAACTTTCAGTTTCGACTTGTCTTGAATGAGAGTATTGGTAGAGATATCGGCTGTATAGCTGAATGGCATCACCTCACCAGCCTCAAACGATGTCTTAACCGAGCCATTGAAACCACTAGCGATTTGCCAAGCTCCTACTGCAACAAAGTTGTACTCTAATCCAGTAACCTTTGAACCTTGACTGCACCACCAATCCATGTAACTGGGATATCCGCTTTGACCACTGTAGTAGTTTTGCTGTCCCCAGCTAGAACTGGTGCCCTTCATGCCATCCTCGGTAAGCACAAATGCAATACCGTAGTTAGCATTCTCCTCGGCAAAGGCAAATTTAGAAGTAGCATCCATTTTAATAGTTTTCATCTGCTCATCATCCCATTGAGCTGTAACCTGAACCATGCCAATTGGAACTTCGAGCATACTCTGATCGATAGCGCTCTGGATAGCATCTGGGTTAGGATCCAAGTCGGTTGCGCGGTTGGCACGAGCATCGGGGAATCCACTTACGGTTGACATTACTGGATTATAGTCTGAAGTCACCATTGGGTCGCCGTTGTGGGCTGCGATGAGCACAACCTGGTCGCCAAATTTCTCATGTGCCATTTCCATTCCAACGAATCCACGAGGACACCATCCGCACCAAGTGCCAGTGAACTCCTCGATAACTGGAACTCTGGTAAACAAGAAAGCGACAACAGCAAAATTACCGCTTGCCACACATTCGGTAGCAACAGCGTCGTTAGGTTGGCCATTCACCTTAGTGATAGTGACAGTCCTTGTGTCTCTCTTAGGCTCACTGGTATCGAAAGAAACGTCGAATGTTGCAGTGGCGCCATAAGTAATGTTGTTAATAGGCACTGTAACCTCGGGGGTAGCAGTAGAAGGATCGTTATTAGAGGTAATAGTGTAAGAAACAGAAGTGATATTGTTCACACCTTTGTTCTTTATAGTTACTGGTACAACAGCCTCATTGCCCACTTGATAGTTGTGAGTTCCAAGATTCTTATTAGTAAAGATAGCTGCGTTTTGAGGAATGTTGATACCCTCACCCATGAGCTGCAAAGCCAGCTTACCATGATTGGTGACCGATGTCCAAGAGGTTTGCTGTGCTGTAGCACGGAAGAAGAATGTGTTAGCTTCATACACACCACCATTCATGATAGCGTAATCTTGACCGTTAAGCTCGATTGTGAAGCCAAAATAAGTAATGGCATTGTTGATAGTAAAAGGAGTGTTAAGCGCTATATCGTTGGCTCCAACTGTCAAGGTTGACAGGTCAACATCTTGAATATATAGAGCGCCCTCAGCGTTAGGCTTTAGGGTCTTAGTCACCCAAATCTTAAGGCTGGTGATCTTAGGGATAGTGGTATAGTTCAACCACAAGCGCATTGCTTTAACGGTGGCATTGCCCATAATTGGGTCATTCCTTGAAATTTTAATGGCTGCCTCATAGTTTGCCTGTGCGTTAACACCATAAGCACTAAAGTTGGCAGCATTAGCGTCATTGTCGGTGAAGTATCCCCACCAAGTCTCTCCATCACCAGGAGTGATCGTGCTTTTAGGAGTTGTCGCCGATTGGGCGAAACTCGACAATGCCAAGAACATGGCAAAAAGAAGAAGTACTGTTTTTTTCATTGTCGTGAAGTATTTAAATGTTAATTAATCTCCCAGGAGTATGGTATATACTGCTGTCACATCGGCAGCAGTGGTAATGTTGTCGCCAGTTTGGTCTCCATTGACAATGTGGCTGCTGTCGTTGTTGAGCATAAAGTCATAAAGGGCAGTGATATCGGCCGCAGTCACAGTGCCGTCGCCATTCACATCACCAGGAACAGCAGGTTGCTCACCATAAACAAATTTTATGTTCACAGTGTGAGTCTCACTGCCAATAGTAGCAGTGAGGGTTGCAAGTAGATGCCCCTCGCTCTGAATATTTTCGGCATCAAACTGCACAAGGCAGATGCCATTCTCAGCAGTGAAAGGTTTGGTTATTGATGGATTCATTACCATCATACAGTTACCACCCATGCACCACAAAATTCTCTCTGGAAACAAAGAGTTTTCTTCAATTTTAAGTGTGGCGTCTCCTGAGTTTTGGCTGCCCGAAAGGATTTTCAAGATAAGTCCATTGTTAGGGTCAGAACTAGGATTGGTGTAGCAGCCCATCTCTCCAAAACCCCATTCGTCTTCCTCGGCTTGAATAGTCACCGTTGCTCCATCTGCAAGCGACTCGCCGTGGTAGCGAAACTCAAAAGTCTGTGCTTCCACTATGGGAATCGACATTAAAAACATCACAGCTAAGGAGAGTAAATTTTTAATCATAGATGATGTGTGTTTTATGGCGGGTTCACTGGAAAAAATAACTGATGAGCCGCTTTGAGAGCCGAACCCTTTAGCCCCAGTCATGACCCATTTTTTTCTATCGTCACAAAGTTATATTTTTTTATTTATATAATTTAATTCTAAATAAATATTTAACTTTTATTCACTATGTAAGAAAATATCTCCACCAACGAATGCTGATGGAGACATTTTTAACTTAAAAACTGAACATAATTACTTGAACACAACTTTGAGCTTCGCTCCAAGTTGTTCACGCTCGGAAAGACATGAATAAGTTCAGTCCTTCTCTCACCTGCAATCACAACTTTGAGCTTCGCTCCAAGTTGTTCACGCTCGGAAAGACATGAACAAGTTCTGTCCTTCTCTCACTTAATCACAACTTTCATGCCGTTGTGGATGTAGATGCCAGGCACATTGGGCTTGTTCTCGAAGCGAACGCCATTCATGTTGTACCAAGCGTTGTCGCCCTTGTTGTCACCATTGATGGTGGTGATTGCAGTTGGAGTAGTAGTGTTCTTGCTAACCACCATCACGAGAGGCTCTTGAATGGCTTTGCCAGGATTTGACATAACCTTGATGTCATATTTACCAGCTTCTTCAACACGGAAGTTTGCGCCGTCAATCAGAGTGATATTGATGTCAAGCATATCGCTGTTGATCAAGAAATACGAGCCATTATCTGCCTCGCCACCGAACCACTGCCAGCCACTTTCGCGTGGAGTAACGAGCTTGAACTCGCCGTTTTCCTCAAGTTCTACAGTGCCGGTGAACTCGGTGCCTTCCTCGTTGGCTACCATTGCTATGCGGCCACCGTCTTCATCCTCAAAATTCCAGTTGTTGAACGTGCCAACGATGTAAAGTTCCTCGATGCCAGGCACCTCAGGTACAGGAATCTCGAAGTAGTATTCTTCGATACATGGAGTGGCCACAGCATTCTCGTTGGGGAGCTGAATCATGCCAAACACCTCAGCGCCGTTGTCGCAAGCAATGATGTTGTTGGCATAGTCAAATGCGAAGTGATTCCAGCCTGTGAAGCTTGGGCAGCTGTACTCATAGAGTTTGGTGAGCTCGCCATTATCAACGGCATAAACTGCAAGAACTTTGCTGTAGGCCTCGCCACGAACCATGAGAGTGTGGTCTTTGTTGAATGCCATACCACCGTTGCGGCTGTAAATGTCGGTTACAAGGAACTCGAGTTCATCGTTCTCAAGGTTGGCATAAGCATAGCTGGGCTCACCCTCGGTGGGAGCGCCACGCCACTGGCTCATCCAGATGCCACCAGCACCGTCATAGGCCAGGTTTATACCTGCATAGTTGATAGCCTTGCCGTCAAAAGCAGTGAACGCACGGCTTGGAGCCTCGCCCCAGCTTGTTGCCGTGCCAATGTTATACTCATTGGTCTTGTAATTGGCAGGAACTGTGGTGGTACCTGGGGTGCAGGTCATCATCATCAGCTTGAGATCCTCACCGCTACCAATAACGTCGAAGGCAACGCCCACACCAGCAGCAACCTGGACATCACCATTGGTAACGATACCTGTCGAGGTGTCGAGAGTTCCTTCAAACAGAGGAGTGGCTTGTAATGTCTCGCGGTTGATCTCATAGAGAGGATAGCCCGTGTTCACGCGCTGCGAGAGGATGAACATGCGGCCGTCATCGCTAATCTGGATGCGTGCAGGGCGCCAATCAACAAGGGTGGTACCTGCCGACTGCATACCGCAGCTGAAGCCATATAATCCATCTCCGTTCTTGATTCCATTGAACTGTGGGTCAAACTGATAAAGTCCAATACCCACTCCACCATTAACAGGTGCTGTATAATAAGTTGCAGTGTTTTTTGCTGACGACTCGCTCACATACATTGTACCGAAGTTGGCACTCGCAGGATCCACATCTACTGCCACACCGGCAGGCGAGTAGAACTTGAGCACCTTATTGGTGATTTCTACAGGAGCTTCGATTGTTTCACCAGTTACTGCAACCTTCCAAGAGATTGATTTTCCAACAGGAATCTCAGGGTTCTCGGCAAAGTTGAGAACGTACTCGTGATCACCGGCTGTGAGCATGTCGGCAGACATGTCGATAGCCTTCACTGTCGTCTCGCCGTCAAAAAGCTGAATCTGTACTGCCTTAGCAGTGGTGTTGAGGGTGTAATTGATTGTTATGCCCTCATCGTTTTGATTGCCTGCGCTTAGCTTGTAGGCATAGGGATTCTGGGCATTTACACCAATGAATGTTGCCATCATGGCAAACAGAAGTAAAATTTTTTTCATTGCATTAAGTTTTAGTTAGTAAAAATGTTTTATGATTCAAAAAACACTATTATTTTTAATAAATGTGGTGTTTTGGCTAACAAAATTATGCAATAATAATTGAAATAGCAAACAAATTCTTAAATAATCAACGAAAAACATAAAAATATTTCATTTTACGCACTACTCATTGAGGATTAATAAATATACAATATGAGCCGAGCAAGATATCATGCTCAGCTCACACTTGTATAGAAAGTTTGCGAGAACAGGCTTAGTCTCACTCGATTCTCACAAGAACATAAAAAGCTATCTGATGTGGGTGCCGCCATTGAGGTCGCTGAATCGCGCCGCATTGATAAGCACCACCTCGCTCACGCCATGGTCAATTGCCGAGAGAGCGTTGTCGATTATCGTGTAGTCGGCAGGCTTTATTTTTCCTGCATCGCGCATGGCTTTGTACTGAGCTCGGCGCAACAATGGGATGACACTGTTGGCATTGGTGAGCACACCATTCTCCTCACTGAGGAGGTTGATGATGGTGACATCGTAGGCAATGGTGAGTGTGCGCGCTATCTCATAGGCAAACATCTTAACGTCGCCGTTGAGCAGGTTGCCCTTGCCGTCGTGAGTGAGTGGCGCCACCACTGGCACTACACCTTCTTCAAGAAGCTTGATGAGCATCGAGGAGTTCACTCGCCTCACGGTGCCCACACGGCCCACATTCACTGGCCTGACAGGCACTTTATTGCTAAGCACTAAGTTGAGGTCCACTCCAGTGAGTCCCAAGGCATTAAGCCCGCGCCACTGCATGATGGCGACGAGGCGCTTGTTGACAAGACCGCCATATACCATTGTCACGAGGTCCATTACACGGTCGTCGATAATGTCGCGTCCGTCGCTGGTCTGGCGAATGGTGATGCCCATCTTCTCGGCGACCATCGAAGCCATGGTGCCCTCGCCGTGTACAAAGAGCTTGAGGCCGTCGATAGCCGCAAAGTCACGAATGAGGGCGCGCAGGTTCTGTGGGTCCTCAACCACCACGCCATCCACATTCACTATAGTAAGTTTCTTCCTCATATAATTTTCAAAAAGACTATTAAGGACAATAATCCAAGTTTATTTATTATTAAAGACAATTGAATTACACTATGTACTCACTTCTTGCATCTGATTTTTATTTTCTTCTGTTATAATCGTAAATCACATGACCATCGGTGGCTATTATTTGATTGGTTTCTTTATCGTAGAAATACCTTTCAACATCGGCCGAGAATGGGTAAAAATTAACCAATATTCCACACTGCTTTTTCAAAAGCCTCATATAATTGAATAGTTGAGCGCGATGGTTGCCTGTTACATCAGAAACAGCCTTGCACTCTACCACAATATCATCTTTGCAAATGAAATCCACACGAAATGTCGCCTCCATGGGAATCCCACGATATTGGGGATGGAATGTCATCTCACGAACAAAATGAATCTTTTTCTCTTTCAATTCAACTTGTAAACCTTCTTGATAGCATGATTCGTTAAGTCCTGGCCCTAACACATCATGGACATCATAGATAGCTCTAACTACATCATAGACTTTTTGTTTTAATGAAGAAAGCTCAATCATATAAATTTAAAAAGTAACTATTCTAAATTGAACATTGTTTATTGTTTACAAGCATAAGAACGTAACTATCTTGTCCTTAATATAATAAGAAGCAATCAAATTGTACTTAATTGTCTTAAGAAGAGATTATTAGTCGGTAGAGAATTCCATCAGGTAGGCTTTGATGAAGTTGTCGATGTCGCCGTCCATGACGGCGCCCACGTTGCTGGTCTGGTAGTTGGTGCGGTGGTCCTTGACGCGGCGGTCATCGAAGACGTAGCTGCGAATCTGGCTGCCCCACTCAATCTTTTTCTTGCTGTCCTCGATTTTGCGCTGCTCCTCGCGGCGGTGCTCGAGTTCCTTGTTGTAGAGGATAGACTTGAGGTTGCGCAGGGCGTTCTCGCGGTTCTTGGGCTGGTCGCGTGTCTCGGTGTTCTCAACGAGGATTTCCTCCTCCTCGCCGGTGTAGGGGTCCTTGTACTGGTAGCGCACACGCACACCACTCTCCACCTTGTTCACGTTCTGTCCTCCAGCTCCACCACTGCGGAAGGTGTCCCACGAGATGCGTGCCGGGTCGAGTACAATCTCGATGGTGTCGTCGACCATAGGGCTGACGAATACCGAGGCAAACGAGGTCATGCGCTTACCTTGAGCGTTGTAGGGCGACACACGCACCAGTCGGTGCACGCCGTTCTCGCTCTTGAGGTATCCGTAGGCGAAATCGCCTTCGATGCCTATTGTCACACTCTTGATGCCGGCTTCGTCGCCGTCGACCATGTGCTGGATGGCTGTCTTGTAGCCGTGCTTCTCGCACCAGCGCAGATACATGCGCATGAGCATCGACGCCCAGTCCTGACTCTCGGTGCCGCCGGCTCCCGAGTTGATCTTCATGATGGCACTAAGCTTGTCTTCCTCGCGACGCAGCATGTTGCGCAGCTCCAGCTTCTCGATCTTGTCGAGGGCGTCGGCATAGAGGTCGTCGAGTTCTTCCTCGGTGAGCACGCCTTCTTTCACGAAGTCGAATCCCACCTCCACTTCACCTACTGCCGCCTCCACCTCGGCGCATTTCTCAATCCACATCTTCAGTGTCTTGATTTTGCGCATCTGTTGTTCGGCTTTCTTTTGGTCACTCCAGAAGTCGGGCACATGAGTGCGCAACTCCTCTTCTTCTAATTGGATTTTCTTGTTATCGACGTCAAAGATACCTCCTCAACGCATCCTTGCGTTCTTGTATCTCTTTTAGTTGGTCGGTTGTAATCATCTGAGCTCAATGATTTAGGGGTTAATAAAAAAGGTTTCTGTTATCTATTTACAAAACTATATAGAAAGACTATAATTTATAGATTTTCTATAAGATTTAATTTTATTAATGGCGCTTTAAAAAACAAAATCAACATTCAGTTGTTCTTCTTTCTTGCCTTTGGGACGGTAGTCGACGGCATACATCGCGTCAATCAGCTTTGCGTAGCGCTTGTTGACCACAGCACGCTTGATTTTCAGAGTGTTGGTCAACTCGCCGCTCTCCATTGTGAATGGTCGGGGCAGCAGCACAAAGCGTTTAATCTGCTCATAGCTGGCAAGATTCTTCTGATACTCATTGATGAGCTTCTCAATCATCTCGTGAATCTTGGGGTTGTTGACCAGCTCTTCGTTGTTCTTGAACTTGATTTTGCGCTTGGTGGCCCACATGCTCAACTCATCGAAGTCGGGGACTATGAGGGCGCTCACATACTTGCGTCCGTCGCCAATCACTGCCACTTGAGCCATGTATTTGTCCTGCGCGAGCAGTGTCTCGAGCATCTGTGGCGCTATGTACTTGCCATTGCTGGTCTTGTACAGGTCCTTGAGTCGCTCGGTCATGATGAGGTGCCCTTTCTCGGTGAGCTCGCCACAGTCGCCTGTGTGGAACCATCCGTCGCTGTCGATGGCCTGGGCGGTCTCCTCGGGCTTGTTGTAGTAGCCGCGCATCACCGTTGGACCCTTGACGAGAATCTCATTGTGGTCACCGATTTTCACTTTCACACCGGGGATGGGCTCACCTATGGTTCCCAGCTCCCAGCCGGTGTTGGGGTAGAAGCACACCGAGGCGTTGGTCTCGCTCAGGCCATATCCAATCACAATGTTGATGCCCACAGCATGCAGCATCTCGGTAATGTTGTCGCTGAGCATTGCTCCGGCGGTGGGGAAGAGCTTGCCATTCTCCACGCCAATGGCCTTGCGCAGGCGTGAGAAGACCTTCTTCTCGAAATATTGATATTGTTTCTCGATGAGATATGGGGCTTTCTGGCCATTGCGGGCATACTTGATGTTTCTTATCTTGCCCACTCTTATCGCAGTCTTGAACAGCGTCTTCACCACAGGTTTGGCACCGTTGACATTGTCCATGATTGCAGTGTACACCTTCTCCCAGAATCGTGGCACGCTGCACATGCAGTTGGGATTTATTTCCTTGACCGCACGTTGTATGTCTTTAGGGTTGTAGTTGATAGCAACCACAATGCCGTGAATAAGGCAGAACATTGTCCATCCAAGCTCAAAAATGTGGCTCAGTGGCAAGAAGCTGAGCGACACGTCGTTGTCGTCAACATAGGTGAGTCGCATGCCGTGTGCCATCATCGCTGCGCTGAAGTTGCTGTGGGTGAGCATCACACCCTTGGGCTGGCCTGTGGTGCCCGAAGTGTAGATCAGGTACATCAGGTCGTCGGGGCGGCCTTCATCCATGCGTTTTGTCAATGCGCTCCGCGCCAGGTCTCCGGCTTGAGCTCCATCGCTCAGGAATTTGCGCCAGGTGGTGGTGTGCTCGGTGATTTCTACCTCTACGTTGGTGTTCATCACCACCACAAGGGTTAGGGTAGGGCATTCCTCGAGTAGCTGTAGAGCGATGTCATATTGCTCTTGTCCTCCCACCATGAGCACCCGTGCACCCGAGTCGTTGATGATGTAGGCAGCATCATCCTTGCTGCTGGTGGCATAGATGGGCACTGGAATGGCTCGGTTGTAGAATGCCGCAAAGTGGCTTATCAAAATTTCGGGGCAGTTCTGAGAAAAGACAGCTACCTTTCCTTGAGGTTCCACTCCTGCATGGAGCAGAGAGTTGGCGCAACGCTCTATGTCCTGCTTGAAATTGTTCCAGGACATCGACGTCCACTGGTCGGTGACATAATCACGATAGCGCAACGCCTCGCGGTTGCCATATTTCTTTGCCTGGTTGCTTATCAGGCTCACAAATTCGTTCTGCATAGTACAAACATGAAGTTTTGTTGAAAACAATTAAAGACAATCATTGTAATATTTTCTTTTATTACAGACAATTGTCTCTCTGTGTGATTCTGACGGCGACGATAATTGTCCTTAATAACCAAGAAACATGAAATATTGTCCTTCATTGTCTTCATAATAGATTTAATCGTGCAAATTTAATGAATTTCTCACTAACTTGCAACCACGCATCTTTATTTTTAATGTTATATACAATTTCGGCCAGTCTTAATGCGTTATGATTTAAAACAATACACTACGATTATGACACGAGAAATTTATCTGGCAGGAGGTTGCTTTTGGGGCACAGAGCATTTTTTCAAATTGATTGACGGTGTGGTCGACACTCAAGTGGGATATGCCAACGGCACAGTAGAGAATCCAAGTTATGAGCAGGTGTGCACCCACAAGACAGGGCATGCCGAGACCGTGCGAGTGGTCTATGACCCCGAGAAGATAGGGCTCGAGTTCCTGCTCGACATGTATTTCAAAGCCATCGACCCCACGCTCGAGGACCAGCAAGGCCACGACGTGGGACCACAGTACCGCACTGGCATCTACTACACCGACCCCGCCGACCTGCCTGTTATATAGCAGAGAGTAGCAGCTGAGGCAGAGCGCTACTTCAAGCCCATTGTCACCGAGGTGCTGCCGCTCAACTGCTTCTACCCCGCCGAGGAATACCACCAGGACTACCTCGACAAGAACCCCGACGGCTACTGCCACCTTCCTCTTGGCCTCTTTGAGCTTGCTCGCCGCGCCAAGCCATAGCAAGAAAAAATGTAACACCGAGAACAGTTCTCAATGTTGCATTTGATAAATATAGTAAAATTTTGAGCAGAAAATTACCAAAAAGGTTATTTACTATTCAAAATTTTACTATATTTGCTTAAGGTTACGATAGATGTATATGGCATCTATTTTCGCTACGTGAAGTCAATGAAAAAATAAGCTATAACAAAGAAAATATTTTACAATATGAGAAGGACTATTATATTTACCTTTTTGTTTGTGTCCGTTTTATCGTTTAATGCATCGGGACAAATTGATGACATCATTCACATTGATGGCGTTGAATGGAAATTGCTGGACAAGCCCCTTAACACAAATGTCAAACTTGACATACAAACCTTTTTATGCAAAGAAAAAGATTTGGATTGGTATGAATTATGGCAAAATGGGTTTATTTCATCGTGGAGCATCAAAGGCGAAAAATTAATGCTTGAAAGTGTCGAAGACATACCACAAGACACTTTGATAAGCATTGCAGAAAAAGAAGGCTTTGAATCATTAGTGGCTTCGTGGTTTTCGGGCACTATTGAAGCGGTGCAAGGCTCATGTATCTATCAAGGTAGATATATAAACCAAAGCCGCTATGAGACAGAACTTCACATAATTATTGCTAAAGGCGAAGTTATTGACAAGTATCTGTATCACAACAAGGTTTTGGTCGATGGTTTTGCACTAACCGGCAATAAAAAAAATGATGAAAAAAGCCTTAATGAGAACTTTGCTATAGACTTCAATAATTACTCTGATTTAAAAGGCAAGAGAGTTGGCATTGAAATTTCAGATATAAGTGTTAATCCATGTGGTGAACTCACCAACTTCAAATATAGGCTAATTGGAGCAAATATGTCAAACGTTCAATATTCTCAGCTTGAGGAGGAGATAGAAAAACTCCTCTACGGCATAACATGGAAGACTATGCTTATCAATGGTGAAGTGAGACCATATACAAGCCATTTTGTCTACCCTCTCAATTTCATGGAATACTAATGTTTTCATCATGTCAATGTCACATTAATAGCTTTAATGAACATAAAATAATGGGAAACATAAAGAATATATCGTTACTTCTCATTGTTCTGTCGCTTGGCTTTCAAGTGCACGCTCAGCGATGTGGGGCATGCATCATCAAAGGAGACCGTTTTATTAGTTATGAGGGTACTGTTGATAAACGCTATGAGATGAACAGCGTGATGAAGTTTCCGCAAGCCATCTATGTTGCCCACTATCTTGACTCGTGCGGCATAAGTCTCGACAAGCGAGTGACTGTGAAAAAGCAGGACTTAGAGCAGGACACTTGGTCGCCAATGCTCAAGATGATTGACGAGGATCGAGAATTCAGCTACGGCGAACTGCTTGCCTTGTCGTTGCAGCAGAGCGACAACAACGCTTGCGACCTGCTGTTCAAGTTGTGCGGTGGACCAAGCGAGGTTCAACGCTACATGTTCAGCCTGGGATTCAAGAATATACGCATAAAATGGACCGAAAAGCAGATGCACATTAAGCCGCGACGGTCGCGTGACAACTGGTGCACTCCTCGCGACATGGTGAGCTTGCTCCAATGGTTCTACTGCGAGCGACAATCAAGCCCTGTGTTGATGTATATATGGGACCTGATGTTAAACTGTGAGACTGGTAACAACCGCATCAAAGCGGCACTTCCACCAGGCGCAACGCTCGCCCACAAGACTGGCACAGGATTTTCTAAAGACAAGACCCTTAGAGGCATCAACGATGTGGGAATTGTTGTCATGCCCGATGGTGATTACTTTCCCATAGCAATTTTCATAAAACACACCGAACGCGAAGAAGAAGTAGCCGAAATCGCCAGCTTCCTACTCTCACGTTAGCTTGCTGCATTGCTGATAGCATTTTTGTTGTATTGATTTACCCTATCAGGCGGGCGATTTGGGCATCGGTTGCTGTTGGAAGGATATTGTGTAAATGCTTGGCGATAAGTGCATGAGACTGCTCGGGAGTGTTGTCGCTGTGGCACATTTCTTCACCTAATAGGCGTTCGGGTGTGGTGAGTAGGGACCAGCCCCATCCGTACTCGCGTCCATGGCGGTCGCGCGGGTAGACAAAGTCCTCGGTGACAATGCGGCACTGCATCTGCAAGCGGGTGACATAGCTGTCGAAACGGCTACGCATTTTTGAACCAGTAAAGCCACACAGTGCGCGCAGCTCGCGAGTAATCAGGCTTCCATGCATCTGCAATGTTATCATGATGGTTTCTTCAATCGAACCTGGAGCTGGTTCCTTGCTGTTGCTGCGACGCCAGTTGCACCACTCGGGCCACCATTTGCGAGCGACAAATCCTGCCTTGCCAGCGAAGAACTTGCCATAGACACAGTCGCCTTCGGTGATGATGGGGCCTTTCCATTTCCACAACGGCCAGTCCCATCCGTCGGCAGTCACGACGTAGCGACAATCGGCGTCGACCATCTCCTCGGCGCTGAATCCGGCAATTCCGCCATCGAGCAGCGGCAAGAATCCCAACTCCTCAATCACATCCATCAATTCGTAGCAAGTGCTGATGTTTCTTTTCATAGCTTCAATGGTGTTTTTGTTGAATGCAAAGTTACAACATTTCCCACTCCTGTGCAAATCACAAATAATGCCTCAACCCCCTCTGTAGGGACAAGGCGTGCCTTGTCCGCAAAGCGGGTAAGGGGCAAACCGTGACAATCAACGATTCTCTTTTCAAGCTATGGATTCAACGCCAGCAATTCTTTGATTAATGAAACAGAAGAGACATTGGGAACGATTCTCAATGTCTCTTTTTTCGGTTTAGTGATGTGGCTTACAGTTTCATCACGCGCTTCATTTCCAAGTTCTCATAGCCCTCGGGGCAGTGGGTGGATAGGTAAACGGTAGGATTATTGGCGATGAACTCTCGCACTCGGTCGAGGGTGTCGCGAGCGGCAGCCTGGTCCTCGAAGATGATGCTAAGCTTGTTGGCTTTAAGGGCTGCGTCGCAATAGGTCACGTCACCATGCATCATGTAGAACAAGTCTCCGTCCTCAGCAATCACAATGCTGTTGCCGTTGGTATGGCCCTTCGCCTGAATGAAGTATACGCCCTCAACAACCTTCTGCGCAGCAGGGAAGTTGTGGTAAGCGCCATCGCCGTAGGTTGCACGCACAATGTTGTCACCCTCAAGCTTGAGAGCATCGGCATCCTCGGGCGAGATGTAAATCTTGGCATTGGGGAAATACTGCAACGCTGCACTGTGGTCGGGGTGCTTGTGGGTGACAAGAATCTTTGTCACCTGCTCAGGACGGTAGCCTGCAGCGGCAAATGCCTCCATAAAGTCGGCTATCTTCTCGCCCATGTAGAGGGGTGCGCCAAGTTTCTTGGCAGGTGCGTCATAGTCATTCTGAAAGCCAGTGTCAACGAGAATCACCTCGCCGCCTGTGTCAATCAAGAAGTTCTGCAGACTGCTGCGATAGATAATCTGCTCATCAAACGCGTCGCGGCCTTCCTCGCCGCCAAAGGCAAACGCCTGGTTCATGAAGCCGCCATCAAACATTTTTAATGCTTTAATTTCCATTTATTGTATTATTAAGTTATTGGTTTGCTATTATTTTCTCGGCCATGCGGCGGCCAGCATCGTAGGCACGCTGCAAGTCGTTCTCCCAGTTCTGGTCGCGGTACTCGCGTTTTGCTGCCTCGCTGAAGCCAGCGAGCTCGTAGCGGTCGTAGTTCTTCACCTGATAGGTGTTGTGGGCATCCACGTGCTCCACGTCACCCATCGCACGGTTGAGGCAACTCTCGATTATTCCCATCGACTGATAAACGCCCCTGGCCTGCTCGGCATCGGCATTCATGGTGTAGGTGAGAATCACAGGGATGCGCTTGGGAGCGGTGAGGCTGTAGTCGTTATAGGACAGCCAGGGGAATATCAGGCGCTCCAGGAAGGCGCGCAGCTGCGCTGTCACCTCACTGAAATAGATGGGCGAGCCCATCACAAGTCCGTCGGCCTGAGCCACTTCTTCGAGCACTGGAGTGAGGGCGTCGCGGAACTTGCACACATTCACCGCCTTGTCCTTAATCTTGCAAGTCAGGCACGACATGCATCCCTTGTAGTCCATGCCATAGAGGCGCACGGTCTTCACTTCAATTTCTTCACTCACCGAGGCGGCACCCTCGGCAATTTTCTGTAACATTGAGGCCGTGTTGAAAGTTTTGCGTGGGCCTCCGTCGATAATTATAATTTTCTTCATAGGCTATGTGTTATCCTAACATTTCTTCGATGTCTTTGACCAATTTCTCGGGTGCGGTGGTGGGAGCATAGCGTTTTATCACCTCGCCATCGCGCGAAATCAGGAACTTGGTGAAATTCCACTTGATGGCACTGCCCAGCACGCCTTTAGTCTTGCTTTTCAGGAACTTGAAGATGGGATGTGCCTCGTCGCCATTGACGTTGATTTTCTTCATGATTTGGAATGTCACACCATAGTTGAGCTGGCAAAATCCTTCAATCTCGCTGTCGGTGCCAGGATCCTGGTGGTTGAACTGGTTGCAGGGGAACCCTATAGTCACCAGTCCGCGGTCTTTATACCGCTGGTTCAACTCCTCCAGCCCCTTGAATTGCGGTGTGAAGCCACACTTGCTGGCGGTGTTGACAATGAGCAGCACCTTGCCCTTGAATTGAGCAAAGTCAAGCTCCTTGCCTCTACTCGTCAAGGCTTTAAAGTCATATATTGTTTTCATTTGTTTTAATAATTAATTGTTTTTATGAAAAATTATCCAAGTACCACATCGAGCACCATCATCAGCACAAAACCCACTGCGAAGCCTATGGTGCCAAGGTTGCTGTGCTCGCCTTGCGAGGCCTCGGGGATAAGCTCCTCGACCACCACATAGAGCATTGCCCCTGCAGCAAAGGCCAGCAGATAGGGCAATAACGGCTGCAACGTAGATGCCAGCAGGATGATAGCTATGCTCCCTATTGGCTCAACGAGTCCGCTCAAAGCCCCCACGGCAAACGACCGCATGCGGCTATTGCCTTCGGCGCGCAAGGGCATCGAGATTATTGCTCCCTCGGGGATGTTCTGGATGGCAATACCCAGCGACACCGCCAGTGCTCCTGCCGCAGTAATGCCGGCACCGCCTTGCAGCATCGATGCAATGACCACGCCCACAGCCATTCCCTCAGGAATGTTGTGGATGGTGACGGCAAGAGCAAGCATTGATGTTCGCGACAAGTGGCTGCGCGGTCCTTCGGGGTTGTCGTCGCCTGGATGCAAGTGTGGGATTATCATGTCGATGAGCAGCAAAAATCCCATGCCACACAACATTCCCACAGCTGCCGGCACGACAGCCATGAACCCTTCGCCGCCTTTCATCTCAATGCTCGGGATGAGCAGCGACCACACGGCCGCCGCGACCATAACACCCGAGGCAAAGCCCAGCAAAGTGCGTTGCAGGTTGCCCTTCATGCTATCGCGCATGAGGAAAACAAACGCCGAGCCAAGCACAGTGCCAGCAAACGGGATGATGAGTGCAGTAATGAGTCCATCCATCACTCTATTATATATGCTGCGAGAATCTCGCCATAGTAGGCGATGTGATCGCCTTTTTCAATAGTGTAGAAATGCTTGCGCAGCTCCTCGCTCAACTGGCCATGGGCTTGCTGCTGACGATAGAGCACACGGCACTCGAGCGTGAGAGGCAACTCCTTGATGCCAGGCACGCCAATGACTTCGGGGTCAACCAATGTGAGCCCTGCGACTTCAATCTTATCCATGTCGCGGCCGCTCTTGCTTCCGCAAATTCCCAAGATTCTCTTGTTGTAGTCGCCCACTGGCACATTGATAGTGAACTCGGGATTGCTGTCGAGCATGTGGCGAGTGTAGCGGCTGTCGCGCACATAGGCCACAAACACCTGCTTCTCCCAAATCACACCAAGTGTGCCCCATCCAATGGTCATGGAGTTAACCTTGTCGCCATTACGTGTGGTGATGAGTATGCCCGGTTTAAAAGCCTTGACAATAGCACCGGCACACTCGCTCAGGTCGATTTTTCTTTTTGTCATGTTGTATAAATACAAAAAAGAAGTTGGGCATTATGGTTGCATCGATGCAATCACAATAGCCCAACCATTAAACTGTTTAAAATGAGTGCGAAGCCTTATTTGGCTGGCTCCCACTTGCAACGCACGGGCGAAGTGATAGCACCTTCTTTCTTCAACTCGGCAAAGGCCTTGTCAACAACCTTGCGGTCGAGACCTGTGAGCTCTGCCACCTTGCCTGCGTTCAAAGGCACACCGGCCTTGCGCATAGCTTCCAATACTTGTTCTTTTGCTTCCATGATAGATATAAGTTGTTAAAAATGTTAGAGTTGACGTATTAACCAGTTTTGAGCACCAATGCACTCAATCATCTCAAGCGCACCCTGGCTCCAGTAGAGATCCTCCTCCTCATCGGCGAGGTAAGCCTTCATGATGTCATAGGTTGTGGGGTCGTTGATGAGCGACTCGCAGCACTTGTAGAGCATGTCCACACCGGCTTTTTGAATCTCAAGGTCGGCCTTGATATACTCAACAGGGTTGCTGATGATTTCGCGTGTCTTTGCTCCTTCAAACTTGACTTCGCCACCCAGGTCAAGGATGCGTCCCACAAATTTCTCAACCCATTCCATCTCCTCGTTGAAGTGGTCGATATATTTTTGTCCGAGTTTCTCAAAGCCTTGTGCATTGAAAACTTGTCCTTGCATCTTGTGTACGAGAGCACCCTCGGTTAAACCTGTTACAAAAAACTGTAAAGCTTCAATTGATTTTTTTGCGTCCATTTTTTTAATAATTATGTGTTAATAATAATGTTTGTTTTGATGCTGCAAAATTACAGCATTTTTCATTACAAAACATTATTTTTTAAAAACCAATGATTGTCCCAAACGAAACAAATGATATTTTTTTGTATCTTTGCGGCAAAAATGTCACGATATGCCCAATCTGAACGAAATCAGCAAGACAAGCTTGCAAATGCTTGAGCGCGAGACTTGGAACAACAAGCTCACCTGCGCGCTCACCAACAAGCGATTGACCATGCTCTCCAACGAGCTCTCGGGAGCCCTTTACTGGTACAGCTTCACTCTTGTGACCGATGGCTACATCATCCTTGACAACGGCGGTGGAGAGATGATATTCACTCCCAATGAGATGTTTGTCTTCTACCCAGGAAGCCCCATCTACATCCACGAGACAAGCGATGACTACAAAGGCATTTGCCTCATTATCGACGAACAGATGGCGCACGACACTCAGGCATTTCGCAACCTTGTTAAAGCCTCGGTGATACCTCTTTCTAATTATGGAAATTCCAAGGTCACTCTATTGCCCGACGACGCACAGCGACTACAGTCGCTCATGCTCCTCATCAGGCAATATATCATGCAACCCATGTCGCTCAAAAGCGATATCCTGGGACATCTCTACTCGGTTTTCATCAACGACTTGATTAGCATCCAGTCGTTTGAAAAGACCAGGCTTTCTATCTCACGGCAGAGCGAAGAGCTTTTTGTCTCATTCTACACTCTACTCACAACCAGCTACCTTGAGCACCGAGACCTGAAATTCTATGCCGACAGTCTCTTTATCACCACCACCTACTTGTCAAGAATTGTCAAACAGATAACCGGACGCACTGTGATGGAATGTATCAACGAACTGCTGGCAATGGAGGCCACCCGTCTGCTCAAATCAACAGCCCTCACCGTCGAGCAGATTGCCGACCAATTGCACTTCGCCACCAGTGCCTCGCTTGACAAGTTCTACAAGCGCATGCGAGGCACGACACCACTCTCGGTGCGACGCAACCAGTAATGTCTGATTTCGGAATGTGGGGCTACGGGGGGTAAGCCTTGTTAACAAGTTTTACTTATTTATAGATGTGTAAGTGCGCGATATTTCGGGTGAAATTTGTATATTTGCAAATTATTTTAGGCGACTAAGCTTGTAAAACATGGATTACTCACTGATAGCCAACATATTACTTGCTGTTTCGAGCTTTTTTGCACTGGTTGTGATGCTCCGGTGGGACCTGCTCATGCTACAGGACAAGGAATATAACAACAAGCAGTTCATGACATGGTTGCACGACAGTGATGAGACCTTTAGCGCCAAGCGTGTCACTGCCATGGCTGCCCTGATGGCATGCGCCACCCCATGGGCTCGCGAGTCGTGGATGGTGGTTCTGCTCATAGCCATTGCTATAGCAGCCCTTTCTATCACGTTCTTGATAGGCAAGCGCAAGGCACTATTTAGCTTGCGCTCCACAGCCACTGTGTCAGTAGTAATAGGCCTGGTTGCGACCTGTGCTGTCTTGATGTTTCGTGCCCATTTCTCGCTCGAGGCTGGAATGATGCTATTGCTCTTCACGGCATTCTCCTATGTGCTGGCGATGGGTGCCAACTGGATTGCGAACCTGCTCACTAAGAAAAATCATTAAACTTACATTCTATAAAACCACAATGAAGAAATTTAACGAATACAACAAGTTCAATCTTTCCGACATCAACAAGGATGTCCTTAAGAAATGGGACGAAGAAAACGTGTTCAGCAAGAGTATTGAGGAACGCGACGGAGCACCTGCTTTTGTTTTCTATGAAGGTCCTCCAAGCGCCAATGGCATGCCCGGCATCCATCATGTGATGGCCCGCACAATCAAGGACATCGTGTGCCGCTTCAAGACCATGCAGGGCTACCAAGTGCTGCGCAAGGCAGGTTGGGACACCCACGGACTACCTGTGGAGCTTGGCGTTGAGAAGGCGCTCGGCATCACCAAGGAAGACATTGGCAAGAAAGTCTCGGTCGATGAATATAATGCCACCTGCCGCAAGGAGGTGATGAAATACACCAAAGAGTGGGAAGACCTGACCCACAAGATGGGCTACTGGGTCGACATGAACAACCCATATATCACCTACAAGAACAGCTACATCGAGTCGCTGTGGTGGCTCTTGAAGCAACTATACAACAAGGGGCTGCTCTATAAGGGCTACACCATCCAGCCCTACTCGCCTGCCGCCGGCACCGGCCTGAGCTCGCACGAGCTCAACCAGCCTGGCTGCTACCGGGATGTTAAGGACCAAACAGTGACCGCCGAGTTCACCGTAGTTGACAACGGTCACAAGGTGATTGAGGCCATCAAGGCTGCTGCCGATGAGAAATTCATCAACAACTTGCGCATCCTGGCCTGGACCACCACCCCATGGACTCTGCCCAGCAACACGGCACTGTGCGTTGGCCCCAAGATCGACTATGTGGCACTCGAGAGTTACAACCCCTACAACGGCAACCCAGCCATCTACCTGATGGCAAAGGCACGCGTCGACGCCTATTTCAAACCCGAAGGCGCCAACCTGCCACTCGAGGGCTACAACCCAGGCGACAAAATTATCCCTTACAAGGTAATTGCCGAGTTCAAGGGCACCGACCTGCTCGACATCAAGTATAAGCAGCTATTCCCCTGGGTTAAGCCGGTCGATAAGATTGACGACAAGATTGTGGGCAACGACAATGGTTTCCGCGTAATTCCTGGCGACTATGTAACCACCGACGACGGTACTGGAATCGTTCACATTGCTCCAACCTTTGGTGCAGACGATGCCAATGTGGCTCATGCTGCCGGCATCCCAGCCCTCTACATGATCAACAAGAAGATGGAGACCCGCCCAATGGTCGACCTCACTGGCAAGTACTATGTGCTCGACGATCTCGATGAGGACTTCGTCAAGAATTTTGTCGACGTGGAGCTCTACAAGGAGTATGCCGGTGCTTGGGTCAAGAATGCCTACGATCCCAAGTTCACCGTCAACGGCAAGTATGACGAGGCAGCCGCCACTAAGGCCGAGGACCTGAACATCTACATGTGCATCCGCATGAAGCAAGAGGGCACAGCCTTCAAAATTGAGAAGCACGTGCACAACTATCCACACTGCTGGCGCACCGACAAGCCCGTGCTCTACTACCCACTCGACAGCTGGTTCATCCGTTCTACCGCCTGCAAGGACCGCATGGTTGAACTCAACAAGACCATCAAGTGGAAGCCTGAGCACACTGGCACCGGCCGATTTGGCAAGTGGCTTGAGAACCTCAACGACTGGAACCTGAGCCGCAGCCGCTACTGGGGCACTCCACTCCCCATCTGGCGCAACGACGATGGCGAGGAGAAGTGCATTGGCAGCATCGAGGAGCTCTACAACGAGATTGAGAAAGCCGTTGCAGCAGGTGTGATGCAGAGCAATCCATTCAAGGATAAAGGCTTTGTGCCTGGCGACTACAGCGAGGACAACTATAACAAAATCGACATCCATCGTCCTTACGTTGACTACATCACACTCGTGAGCGACACTGGCAAACCCATGAAGCGCGAGCTCGACTTAATCGACGTGTGGTTCGACAGCGGCGCAATGCCCTATGCTCAGCTGCACTACCCCTTCGAGAACAAGGAACTCGTGGATGAGCGCAAGTTCTATCCTGCTGACTTCATTGCCGAGGGTGTGGACCAAACCCGTGGATGGTTCTTCACATTGCACGCTATCGCCACCATGGTGTTTGACAGCGTGGCCTACAAGGGCCTCATCTCTAACGGACTTGTTCTCGACAAAAATGGCGAGAAGATGAGCAAGCGCAAGGGCAACGCGGTCGACCCATTCGAGACTATTGAGAAATATGGCACCGACCCATTGCGCTGGTACATGATTAGCAACTCGGCACCTTGGGAGAACCTCAAGTTTGACACCGCAGGCGTTGAGGAGACAAGCCGCAAGTTCTTTGGAACGCTCTACAACACCTACTCGTTCTTCGCACTCTATGCCAACGTCGACAACTTCGATCCGGCAGCTCCACAGGTGCCCATCGAGAAGCGTCCCGAGATTGACCGATGGATAATCTCGCTGCTCAACAGCCTCATCAAGGAAGTTACCGAGCAGTTCAACGACTATGAGCCCACCCGCGCCACTCGCGCCATCAGTGAGTTTGTGAGCGAGAACCTCAGCAACTGGTATGTGCGCCTGAACCGCAAGCGCTTCTGGGGAGGTGAGATGAACGAAGACAAGCTTGCCGCCTACCAGACCCTCTATCAGTGCCTTGAGACTATAGCACGCCTCATGGCTCCAGTTTCACCATTCTACAGCGACATGCTCTACCGTGACCTCACAGGCAGCACCAAGTCGGTACATTTGATGAGCTATCCCGTTGCTTGCGAGAGCGTTATCGATCGTGACCTCGAGCATCGCATGGCAATGGCCCAGAAGGTGACCTCGATGGTGCTGGCACTGCGTCGCAAGAAGAACCTGAAGGTGCGTCAGCCACTTACCTCAATCATGATTCCCGTTACCGACGACCAGCAGCGCGCCGCCATCGAGGCTGTGAGTGACCTCATCACCAGTGAGGTGAATGTCAAGGGTATCAAGTTTGTTGGCAACGATGAGGGCATCCTTGTCAAGAAGGTGAAACCCGACTTCAAGAAGCTTGGTCCTAAATATGGCAAGATTATGAAGGCCCTTGCTGCACAGCTCACCACCATGTCACAAGCCGACATTCTCAAGCTTGAGCAGGAAGGAAGCATCAAGCTCATGGTTGGTGACCAGGAAGCCGTTGTTGACACTGCCGATGTGGAAATCATCAGCGAAGATATTCCCGGATGGCTCGTCTCCAACGAAGGCAACCTCACAGTGGCTCTCGACATCACCGTTACCGACGAGCTCCGTCGCGAGGGTATGGCCCGCGAGCTGGTGAACCGCATCCAGAACGTGCGCAAGAGCAAAAACTTCGACATCACCGACAAGGTGATTGTTACCATTTCGCCCGACGAGCGCATCGTCGATGCCGTGGAGAGCTATGGCGATTACATTGCCCACCAGGTGCTGGCAGTGGCTATCAACATCGAGAAAGTTGAGGGTGACGATGTAATCGAGCTCGATATGGACGGATGGACACTTGACATAAAAGTTGAGAAAGCTTAAAAATCATCACAGGGTTGGCAAGGCATCGTGCCGGGCCAACCTTCTTTTACTACCGACACACACTAAAACCGTTATATTATGGCAAAAGAACAAGAAAAAACGCGCTACAGCGACGAAGAGCTACAAGAGTTCAAGACTTTAATCCTCGAGAAAATCGAAGTGGCAAGAAAGACCTACGAGCAACTCATGGAGAAAATTAAGACCGACGAGTCGAAGAACAGCTTCAACATGCTCGAAGAAGGTGCCGCAACACTCGAGCAGGAAGAGGCAAGCCAGCGCGCAGCTCGTCAGCAGGACTTCATCAAGAAGCTCCAGGCAGCCTTGGTGCGCATCGAGAATAAGACCTACGGCGTGTGCCGTGTCACAGGAAAGCTCATCCCCAAGGGACGACTCATGGCTGTGCCACACGCAACTCTCTCGGTCGAAGGCAAAGAGATAGAGCAAGAGCGCAAGAAAAAGAAGTAAAAACACTATTCTTTTTAAATGAAGAAAATATCTAACGGCTGGCTGGCAACTATCATCATTGTCATTGCCATCTTTCTTGACCAGGCAGTGAAAATCTGGGTCAAGACTCATTTCTACTATGGCGAGCAGGTGGATGTTGCCTCATGGTTCAAGATTCTTTTCATCGAGAACAACGGCATGGCCTACGGCATGGAGTTAGGTAGCAAGACAATCTTGACATGGCTCAGGATTATCTTCTCGGCTCTGTTCATATACTATCTCTATAAGATTAGACACCGCACCGACCTGCCTAAGGGCTTTGTGGCGTGTGTGTCGTTCATCACTGCCGGGGCCATTGGCAACGTTATCGACTGCATTGCCTATGGCCAGCTTTTCAACGACCCCATTGCGCCACAAGTGGCACAGTTTCTCCCCGAGGAGGGAGGCTATGCTTCGCTTTTCAACGGCAAGGTAGTCGACATGCTGTATTTCCCGCTCGCCGAGTGGGACTGGCCTGAGTGGATGCCCTGGGTAGGGGGGCGTCACTACTTGTTCTTCCAGCCAATATTCAATATTGCCGACGCTTGCCTCACCACCAGCATCTTTGTCATGATTCTCTTCTACGGCAAATACATTGCCGGCGAAAAGAAGGAAAGAGATGGTGTTAACAAAGAGGTGAACGACAGCGACAGCGACGATAGTGTAACGGGCAACAATCAAGAATAAGCGAAATCACTCTTGCAATGAAGAAGTCGACAAAAGCACTACTGACATTTGTCTTAATATCTTTCCTCTTCACCGCTTGCGACAAGGCTCCTGGCGGTGTTATCAAGGAGGGAGACATGGCTCATGTGCTTGCCGACTTTGCTATTGCCGAAGCGATGATGGAGCAACACCCCGAGATGTTTGCCTCCGATTCGGCCAAGCTTGCTCTCAAGCAGTCGATATTGTTGAAATATGATGCCGACTTGGCGAAGTATGACTCCTCGCTGGTGTGGTATGGTCACAATCTCAAGATATATACCGAGGTCTATGATAATGCGATTAAGATTCTTGAGAAAGAGAATGGTATCAAAAAAGGCAAGGACGGCAAACCCATCATGGGCAATGGCATGGCTCCTGGCGATAATATCAGAAACGAGGCCAAGAAGGAGTTCGCAACCACTGGCGACAGTGCCAACGTGTGGAGCGAGCCGCAACGGTGGATCCTCTCCACTGCTATGCAGCAGGGCTACATAACATTTGACTACAAGCCCGGCCGAGAGTACAAGAAAGGCGACCTCTATACCCTCAACTTCAAGCTGCTTTACACCAACAGCACTCTCAAAGTTATGCTTGCCGTCGATTACAGTGACGGGACATCGAGCTATATAACCAGGACTGCGCATGTCAATGGCTGGTCTAACTATGCCCTCCAAACCGACTCCACCCGTAATGTGAAACGAATCTATGGCTTCATCAACTATAACATCAAAGCTATGGGCGTGGCGTTTCTCGACAGTATATACATGCTCAGAACTCGCCTCGATGCTTCGCGTTACAACATGATAAATGTTCAACGATTTGTGGCACCCAAGGCAATCAGGGAGCAGGAAGCACAGAAGAAGATGGAGCAGCAACAGCAACCTGGTGGCCCTGATTCTTCGCTGCACCTACTGCCGGGCAGGGCCGAGGGCTTGCCCGGGCCATCGCCACAAGTGCCTGTCGACCGGCAGCCTGCACCACTTCCCCGGCAGCGTGAAGGTTATAAACCCCTTCCGGGGCTGAACAAGTCGTCACGTCCCTCGCGCCCCCCAACGCCTAACCCTAACGGCAACCACACGCCCCACGCCCCAATCAGGTAAATTACTGTCGATGAAGCGATATATTTCTAACTATACAATTATGGGCAGTGGCGACGAGGTTGTGAACCACATCACCACTGTGGGCGACGATGGGAACTTGATTTCGGTCATGCCCTTTGACCGTGAACTCGGGAACACTGTCTATGTCCCAGACCCTGTGTGTGTTGTTGCTGCCGGCGACATTCAACTTGTGAAAGAACTTTTTGAAGAATGTGCCTCGCGGCAGCAGTTCAAACAACGACTGGCGACACTCAATGCGTCACACCCCGAGCATGGCGACAACGTGGCAGTGTTGAGGCTCAAATTCGCACAAAACACCATTATACAAATATAAGTAGTCATTACTCCACTATTCCCTGAACTATGAACCAAATCGAGAGAATACAAGCCATGGAGGAGCACTTGAACAAGGCTTCTCAGGCAGTGAAAGCGTTGAACGAGGCACTCGACCTGTATGCCGAGGCAATGGAATCTATCGAGATAATCGACGACTATCTCGTGAGCGACGAGTGGCAGCAAGACTTCGATGACAGCGAAGCAGGACGACTGCCCGACGACCTCAAGTGCGGAGTGCTGAGCGAGGACGGAATCTGGAATGTGGTCGACACAAGCCGCGAACTCAACTGCCAGATGCTTGACATTGTGAGCTCAATGCTGCGCAACAGTTGATTGACGTTTATTTGTATTTATCCCTTATATTGTAGATGGCTTCATAGATAGTGCGGTCGGCATCGGTCAGCGCTACGCCGCGGCGCGACATCACACGCTCGGCTATAGAGAAGAATACCTCGAGTTTCACGTTCTTGAAGCCAGCATTGTCGCTGCCCTCGTGGAATGAAGCGACAAATGGTCGTGGGAATCCAGCTCCATGAAGGTTCACGCCCACGCCCATCACTGTGCCTGTGTTTATCATGCAGTTCACGCCAGTCTTGCAGTGGTCGCCCATGATCAGTCCGCAGAACTGGCGACCTGTCCTCAAGAACCGCTTGCTGGCATAGTTCCACAGCTTCACCTCGCTATAGTCATTCTTGAGATTGCTTGCTGTGGTGCCTCCACCTATGTTGCACCACTCGCCAATCACGGCGTTGCCCAAGAACCCGTCATGTGCCTTGTTGCTGTAGCCCTGGAACACTACGTTGGCAACTTCTCCGCCAACCTTGCAGTAGGGACCGAATGTGGTGGCTCCATACACTTTGGCTCCCATCTTCACCACGGCATGGCGGCATGCTGCAAACGGGGCTCGGATGCATGCTCCTTCCATCACCTCGGCGTCGGCGCCAATGTATATGGGACCTTCGTTGGTGTTGAGCATGGCTCCTTCAACCGTTGCTCCCTTCTCGATGAAAATCTTGTTTTTGTCGCCAATGACAGTGCATGTCTTGGAGATGGTCTCTGACTTGCGACCGCTGGTGAGACGCTGGAAGTCAAGCTCCATTGCCTTGCCGTTCTGCTCAAATATGTCGTAAGGGTAGTGTAGGGTGATAGGAGTCACTGTGGGGTGGATGATGCTCGTGAAATGGCGGTTGTCGAAGTCGCGTGCTGTGCCGCGAAATGCGATCAGTTCCTCGCCAAGCATGAGTGCTTCACCGCTCTTGAGCGCTTTCACCTGCTCTACGAGCTCTGGATTAGGCAGCACATGACCTGCAATCATCAGGTTGGCACGGCGGGCTATTAGTGGGAACTTGCCCTTGAGGTAGGGGACGGTGAGGAACGAATAGGTCATCTTATCGTCGCCTATCGCCGCCTTCCACTTGCTGGCTATAGTAGTAATGCCGCAGCGCAGCATCGCTGTTGGGCGAGTGTAGGTGAGTGGAAGTAGATTTTTACGAACCTCGTTGTCGTCGAAGAATATTATGTTGCTCATATTAAATAATGTGTAGCATTGGTATGCATTAGGTCAATTTTTTATTTCAGGATGCAAAAATAGTGGATTTTTCATTATAAACGAATTTTTTTTATTAATTTTGTGCCCATATATTATATAAATAATGTGTAGAGACGGAGTGGGGGATTGCTGGATGCCCCTCTCCCTACATAAATGAATATTGTAACACACAACAAATGGAATTTCAGGAACTGGAAATAAAAGGCGTATGGCTCATCAAGCCGCAGCGGTTTGGCGACAGCCGTGGCTACTTCAGTGAGACATGGAAACAGAATGAGTTTGAGGCCCATGTGGGCGAGGTCAACTTTGTTCAGGACAATGAGTCATTGTCGAGCCGGGGAGTGCTTCGGGGGTTGCACCTGCAGCGTGGCGAGTGGAGCCAGGCCAAGCTGGTGCGGGTGTCGATGGGCGAGGTGCTCGATGTGGCTCTCGACTTGCGCCCCGATAGCCCCACACGCGGCCAGCATGTGGCGGTGAGACTCTCGCACGAGAGAGGCGAGCAGCTGTTCATCCCGCGCGGTTTCGCCCACGGCTTTGCCGTGCTCAGCGATGTGGCTCAGTTCCAGTATAAAGTCGACAATGTGTATGCCCCACAAAGCGAAATGACCATCGCTTTCAACGACCCCGATTTGGACATCGACTGGCTCATAAAACCAGAAGAAATGACGCTGAGCGACAAAGACAAGAAAGGAGTGCGGTTAAAAGATGTTAAATCTTTGGAATTTTGATAAAATAACGCTCTCTCGTAAACTCCCTGAAATCGACCACTTTAGGTGATTTTGGGGAGTTTACATTATATTATATATAGGCCAAATAACTATCTTAATGGGCTAAAAACATTTGGTTGTTAGACAATTAGTTAGTAACTTTGCAACGCTTTTGGGCAAAAAGCGACCCTTTTCTTTGACTAAATCGTTGATTTAGTGAGAGATAAAAAGGAGTGTGCTTTCACCTAAAGGCATTTTTAGAAACTAAGTAATATTTATTTTTTCAAAAAAACAAAGTAAAACTAAACTAAGATGCCAACAATTCAGCAATTAGTAAGAAAAGGTCGCACTTCACTGGAGTCTACCAGCAAGTCGCCTGCTTTGGATTCTTGCCCACAGCGTCGTGGCGTGTGCGTGCGTGTTTACACCACCACACCTAAGAAGCCAAACTCGGCTATGCGCAAAGTTGCACGTGTGAGATTAACTAACGGTAAAGAGGTGAACTCTTACATCCCAGGCGAGGGCCACAACCTCCAGGAGCACTCAATCGTAATGGTGCGCGGCGGTCGTGTTAAGGACCTCCCAGGCGTTCGTTACCACATCGTGCGCGGAACGCTCGACACCGCTGGTGTTGCCGGTCGCACACAACGCCGCTCTAAGTACGGCGCCAAGCGTCCCAAGGCAGCCAAGAAGTAAAGCGCGAGACCAATTTTTTACTACAAAAACAAACAGAAATTTTTAAACTTAGTTTTTGATAATTTGGATTGATTTAATTTGGGTTGAGTAAATGGACCGAAGAGTCGGCCGTTGAAGAACAAAGAAGCAAACAACCAAGCGGACAAAAACTACAATTTTTTTTAAAAAAATGAGAAAGGCTAAGCCAAAGAAAAGGATCATTTTGCCCGATCCTAAGTTCGGTGACGTGCGAGTTTCGAAATTCGTCAATCACCTGATGTTGGATGGTAAGAAGAACACTTCTTATCGCATCTTCTACAGCGCCCTCGACCTGGTGGGTGGCAAGATGAAGAGTGAAGAGAAAGCTCCTCTTGAGATTTGGAAAGAGGCTCTCGAGAAGATTACACCTCAAGTAGAGGTTAAGTCTCGTCGTATCGGTGGCGCTACATTCCAGGTTCCTACTGAGATTCGCCCCGATCGCAAGGAATCAATTTCGATGAAGAATATGATTAACTATGCACGCAAGCGTGGCGGCAAGACTATGGCCGACAAGCTCGCTGCTGAGATTATGGACGCTTACAATGAGCAGGGTGGCGCGTTCAAGCGCAAGGAGGACATGCACCGCATGGCCGAGGCTAACCGTGCATTTGCTCACTTCAGATTTTGATTAAAAGTAATAGGAAGATATAGAGATGAAAGCTGACGACAACCTGAAATTGACTCGTAATATCGGTATCATGGCACACATCGATGCCGGTAAGACGACCACTTCAGAGCGCATATTGTTCTACACCGGCCTCACCCACAAGATTGGTGAGGTGCATGATGGTGCCGCTACCATGGACTGGATGGTCCAGGAACAGGAGCGTGGCATCACCATCACTTCGGCAGCTACAACAGCTTTCTGGAACTACAACGACAAGAAATTCAAGATCAACCTCATCGACACCCCTGGACACGTTGACTTCACTGTAGAGGTGGAGCGTTCGCTCAGAGTGCTCGACGGAGCTATCGCCACTTTCTGTGCAGTGGGAGGCGTTGAGCCTCAAAGCGAGACAGTGTGGCGTCAGGCCGACAAGTACAACGTGCCACGCATCGCCTACGTCAACAAGATGGACCGTGCCGGAGCCAACTATCTCGAGGTGGCACGACAGATTCATGACGTGCTGGGTGCCAACCCATGTCCCATCGAGCTGCCGATAGGCGCCGAGGAGCATTTCAAGGGTGTGGTTGACCTGGTGAAGATGAAGGCCCTCTACTGGCACGACGAGACCATGGGTGCCGAGTATTCGGTAGAGGACATCCCAGCCGACATGCTCGACGAGTGCCAGCAGTATCGTGACGAGATGCTGGAGAAAATCGCCGAGTTTGACGACGACCTGATGACCAAGTACTTCGACTGCCCCGAGGACATCACCGAGCAGGAGATAAAGAACGCGCTTCGCAACGCGACGCTGCAGATGGAGATTGTTCCCATGCTCTGCGGCAGCTCGTTCAAGAACAAGGGCGTTCAGCCATTGCTCGACGCAGTGTGCGCCTACCTGCCCAGCCCCGAGGACAGCCCCGAGGTGACAGGCCATGCCATCGACGACCCCGACAAGGAGGAGGCACGTCGCCCCCTCTTCGAGGAGCCAATGTGTGCACTGGTGTTCAAGATTGCCACCGACCCCTATGTGGGACGACTCGTGTTCTTCCGTGTTTACTCGGGTCAGATCGACGCTGGCAGCTATGTCTTCAATTCACGTTCTGGCAAGAAGGAGCGCATCTCGAGACTGTTCCAGATGCACAGCAACCACCAGAACCCCATGGAGTCTATTGGCTGCGGCGACATAGGCGCAGGCGTGGGATTCAAGGACGTGCGCACTGGCGACACACTTTGTGACGAGAAGCACCCCATCGTGCTTGAGGCTATGGATTTCCCCGAGCCAGTGATTGGCATCGCGGTGGAGCCTAAGACTCAGAACGACCTCGACCGCCTGGGCGTGGGTCTGCAGAAGCTCGCCGAGGAGGACCCCACCTTCCAAGTGGAGACCAACGAGGAGACCGGCCAGACCATCATCCGCGGCATGGGTGAGCTTCACCTCGACATCATCATCGACCGCTTGCGTCGTGAGTTCAAGGTGGAGTGCAACCAGGGCTTGCCACAGGTGAGCTACAAGGAGGCCATCACAAAGGCTGTGGAGCTGCGTGAGGTGTTCAAGAAGCAGACTGGTGGTAAGGGCAAGTTTGCCGACATCATCTGCCGTATAGAGCCTGCCGACGACGACTTTGACGGAACATTGCAGTTCATCGACGAGGTCAAGGGCGGAAACATTCCCAAGGAATACATCCCCGCCATCCAGAAGGGCTTCACCACTGCCATGCGCAATGGCGTGCTTGCCAACTACCCCGTCGAGGGAATCAAAGTCACCGTCATCGACGGTAGCTATCATCCCGTCGACAGCGACCAATTGTCGTTTGAAATCTGCGCTATTCAAGCTTTCAAGAAGGCATGCGCACAAGCCGGCCCCGTTCTCCTCGAGCCCATCATGAAGGTGGAGGTGGTAACACCCGAGGAAAACATGGGTGATGTGATTGGAGACCTCAACAAGCGTCGCGGACAGGTGCTCGGCATGGAGACAAGCCGCACCGGTTGCCGCATCGTAAAGGCTACAGCACCTCTGGCCGAGATGTTCGGTTATGTGACAGCCCTGAGAACCATCACATCGGGCCGCGCAACTTCTACTATGTCGTTCTCTCACTTCGCACAGGTGGGCACCGCAATAGCTCAGAAGGTGCTTGCGCAAGTGGGTGGGAGAGTAGATTTACTGAAATAACTTTATTTTTTAACAAATATGAGCCAAAAAATTAGAATTAAACTAAAATCTTACGATCACAACTTGGTTGACAAATCGGCCGAGAAGATTGTTAGAACAGTTAAGAGCACCGGCGCTGTTGTTAGCGGTCCAATTCCTCTGCCAACTCACAAGCGCATCTTCACTGTAAACCGCTCGACCTTCGTTAACAAGAAGTCTCGCGAGCAGTTCCAACTGAGTGCCTACAAGCGTCTCATCGACATCTACAGCTCGACAGCCAAGACCGTTGACGCGCTGATGAAGCTTGAGCTGCCCAGCGGAGTAGAAGTGGAAATCAAAGTGTAATGACACTGTTATCAACAAGAAACATTTAAGTGATTTAGTAAGTAATTTTTAAAATTTAAGAGAAATGCCAGGATTATTAGGAAAGAAAATCGGAATGACATCCGTTTTCAGTGCCGACGGTAAGAATGTACCGTGCACTGTTATCGAAGTAGGTCCTTGTGTAGTTACTCAAGTGAAAACAATCGAAAATGACGGCTATGAGGCTTTGCAGCTCGGTTACATCGAGAAGAAAGACAAGCACACAACAAAGCCCGAGGCTGGTCACTTCAAGAAAGCTGGAGTAAAGCCACAAAGACACTTGGCCGAGTTCAAAGGATTTAATGGAGAGTACAAGACTGGTGATGTCTTCACCGTCGAGTTCTTCAACGAAGACCACTATGTTGACGTGATTGGAACCTCTAAAGGTAAAGGTTTCCAGGGTGTTGTAAAACGCCATGGTTTTGGTGGTGTCGGCCAAAAGACACACGGTCAGGACGACCGCTTCCGCGCGCCAGGTTCTATCGGTGCGTGCTCTTACCCAGCCAAAGTCTTCAAAGGCATGCGTATGGCCGGACAGATGGGTAACGAGAGAGTTACTGTTCAAAATCTCGAGATCATCAAGATTTTGCCTGAGAACAACCTCCTCATCGTGAAGGGTTCGGTTCCAGGTAGCAAAGGTTCAATCATTTCAATCATGAAGTAAACTATGGAACTTGCAGTATATAATATCAATGGACAAGATACAGGTAAGAAGGTGACCCTCAACGACGAGGTATTTGCTATACCAGAGCCCAACGAGCACGTCGTTTACCTGAGTGTGAAGCAATATCTTGGCAACCAGCGTCAAGGCACACACAAGTCTAAAGAGAGAAGTGAGATCACAGGCTCAACCAAGAAGCTCGGACGCCAGAAGGGTGGTGGCGGTGCACGCCACGGTGACATCAAGTCGCCCTTGTTCCATGGTGGTGGCAGAGTGTTTGGTCCAAGACCACGCAACTACTACACCAAGCTCAACAAGAAAGTTAAAGAGCTCGCACGTCGCTCGGCTCTCACTTTCAAGGCTCAGAACAACCAGATCATCGTTGTTGAGGACTTCAACTTCGACGCTCCTAAAACCAAGAACTTCATCGCCATCACCAAGGCTTTGAACCTCGATGGCAAGAAAGTCATGCTCGTGCTTGACACTGTTATGGAGAATGTGTACAAGTCGGTTCGCAACGTCGAGAACGCAAGCATCTGCACTGCTCGTGAACTCAACACTTACCGCGTGCTCAACAACAAGGCGATGATCGTTACCGAGAGCAGTATCGAAGTAATGAACAAATTTTAATCATCTTAAGGAGAAAATATAATACAATGGATATTCAAATCATTCCCATCGTTACCGAGAAGGCTAACGCAATAAGCGAAAAAAACAACCGCTTTTCTTTCAAAGTTTCTCCCGATGCCAACAAGTATCAGATTCGTGACCTCATCGAGGAGCTCTACGATGTCAAGGTGGTTGAGATTAAGACTATGAACTATAACGGCAAGAAGAAACAGCGCTACACCCGCACCGGTATTCAAAGAGGTGCCACTGCTGCTTTCAAGAAAGCTATCGTGACTCTTGCCGAAGGACAAACTATTGATTTCTATAGCAACTTATAATTAATAAAATGGCAGTAAGAAAATTGAAGCCCACAACACCGGGGCAAAGACACAAGATTATTGGTGTATTTGACAACATCACAAAGACTACACCAGAAAAGTCTCTTACAGTCGGATTGCGCAAGACCGGCGGTCGCAACAGCGAGGGTCACCGCACTTCCTATTTCAGGGGTGGTGGTCACAAGCGTCGCTATCGTATCATCGACTTCAAGAGAAACAAAGACGGTGTGCCAGCTCGTGTAAAGTCGATAGAGTACGATCCTAACCGTTCGGCTCGCATTGCGCTGCTTTACTACGTTGATGGCTACAAAGCTTACATTGTTGCTCCCAACGGACTCGAAGTTGGTGCTACAGTAGAAAGCGGTGAGAACGTGGCCCCCGAAGTGGGAAACGCGCTTCCACTAAGTAACATTCCTGTTGGTACTTTAATTCACAACATCGAGATGCGCCCAGGACAAGGGGCACGCATTGCTCGTAGTGCTGGAACATTTGCACAGCTCACCTCGCGTGATGGCAGCTATGCAATCATCAAATTACCTTCGGGCGAAACTCGCAAGATTCTTGCCACTTGCCGCGCCACTGTTGGTGTCGTTGGCAACAGCGACCACGCTCTTGAGCAGTCGGGTAAGGCTGGACGCTCACGCTGGTTGGGACGCCGTC
The DNA here is from genome assembly GCA_947167995.1 of uncultured Prevotellaceae bacterium. GTDB lineage: Bacteria > Bacteroidota > Bacteroidia > Bacteroidales > Muribaculaceae > Sodaliphilus. Next base: position 13,996 of record CAMVKS010000010.1, on the reverse strand, counting down.
CTCACAACCGCGGTGTAGTTATGAATCCTGTTGATCACCCAATGGGTGGTGGTGAAGGACGTCAGTCTGGTGGACACCCACGCTCTCGCACTGGTATCTATGCTAAGGGCTTGAAGACAAGAGCTCCTAAGAAGGCATCTTCTAAGTACATTATTGAAAGAAGAAAGAAGTAATTTGAATTAAAGTTTAAACTATGAGTCGATCATTAAAAAAAGGTCCTTACATCTGTGTCAAGCTCGAGAAGAAGATTGACGCTATGAACGAGAGCGGCAAAAAGGCCGTGGTCAAGACTTGGTCACGCGCTTCGATGATTTCGCCCGACTTCGTGGGTCACACAATAGCAGTACACAATGGCAACAAGTTTATTCCCGTTTACATCACCGAGAACATGGTGGGACACAAGCTGGGTGAATTCGCCCCAACTCGCACCTTCCGTGGACACAGCGGCAACAACAAGTAATCCAGGACCCGGGAACTTTACATTGACAAAAAAAGAATTAAAATACAATGGGTAAAAGAAAAAGAGAATCAGCCAACAAGATCAAGGAAGCCCGTCGCGAGCAATGCAGTGCAAGGCTCATGAACGTGCCCAGCTCTCCTCGCAAGATGAGACTCGTGGCCGATATGGTTCGCGGACAAGAAGCCTTCAAGGCTCTCGGCCTCCTTCATTTTTCCAATAAGCAGGCTGCTGCCGACGTTGAGAAGCTGCTCAAGAGCGCTATCTCTAACTGGGAGCAGAAGAATGGTAAGAAAGCCGAGGACGGAGAACTCTATATCAAGACTATCTATGTTGATTGCGCTCCAATGCTCAAGAGACTCCGCCCAGCTCCTCAAGGACGTGGATATCGCATCCGCAAGCGTTCTAACCACGTGACTATCTATCTTGACACTATTAACAAACAAGACGCATAATTGAAGATATGGGACAGAAAGTAAATCCAATCAGTAATCGTTTAGGCATCATCCGTGGTTGGGATTCCAACTGGTATGGTGGCAGTAATTATGGAGATACTCTGCTCGAGGATAGCAAAATCCGCAAGTATCTCAGCGTGCGTCTGGCTAAGGCTAGCGTGTCACGCATCGTTATCGAGAGAACTCTCAAGCTGGTGACCATCACCATCTGCACTGCACGCCCAGGACAAATCATTGGCAAGGGTGGCAAGGATGTCGACAACCTCAAGGAAGAGCTCAAGAAGCTCACCAGCAAGGACGTTCAAATCAATATCTACGAAGTTAAGCGCCCCGAACTCGACGCCGAAATCGTGGCTAACACCATCGCACGCCAAATCGAAGGCAAGATCGCCTATCGCCGTGCTGTGAAAATGGCTATCGCTTCGACTATGAGAATCGGTGCCGAGGGTATCAAGGTTCAGGTGAGCGGACGTCTCAACGGTGCCGAAATGGCTCGTTCCGAAATGTTCAAGGAAGGACGTACTCCACTGCACACCCTGCGTGCCGACATCGACTACGCTCTCGCTCCAGCTCTCACCAAGGTGGGCCTCATTGGCATCAAGGTGTGGATCTGCCGCGGAGAAGTCTATGGCAAGAAAGACCTCGCTCCTAACTTCGCTTCTTCAGGAAACGACCGCCGCCAGGGTGGAAACCGTCGTGGCTCGTTCCGTCGCAAGAACAACCGTTAATCATTATTGTGTGATTTTTTAACAAGACAAAGAAATGTTACAACAACCAAAACGTTTAAGATACAGAAGGCCTTCTGATGGTAAGGTCCGTCAGTACAGCAAGCGCGGTAACCAGCTGGCCTTTGGCTCGTTCGGCATCAAAGCTCTTGACTCGAAGTGGATCACCGCTCATCAAATCGAGGCCGCTCGTGTGGCTGTGACTCGTTACATGCAGCGCGAGGGTAATATTTGGATCCGAATCTTCCCACACAAGCCCATTACCCGCAAGCCCGCCGACGTGCGCATGGGTAAAGGTAAAGGTGATGTGGCAGGATATGTTGCTCCCGTTTTCCCAGGACGCGTCCTGATCGAGGTTGACGGTGTTAGCTTTGAGATCGCTAAAGAGGCTCTCCGCCTCGCCGCTCAAAAGCTTCCTATTCCCACCAAGTTTATTGTTAGACCCGATTACGATCCTTCACAAAACGTGTAATTATTAAAAAACATTAGACTATTATGAAACAGGAAGAATTGAGAGAGTTGACCGACAAGGAGTTGAAAGACCGCTTGGAAGCTGCCGAGAAAGACTATGCTCAACTGAAAATACAGCATTCTATCTCGCCACTCGACAATCCAGCCAAAATAACTCTTGACCGTCGCAACATCGCACGCATGAAAACCGAGCTGCGTGCTCGCGAGCTCAAAATTAATAAGTAAAGTAATCCCCAAAATTTTTAACAACATCCAAAGAAATGGAAGAAAAAAGAAATTTAAGAAAAGAAAGAGTTGGGGTTGTCTCAAGCAACAAGGGTGACAAGACTATCACTGTTACAGTGAAGTACAAAGAGAAACACCCAATCTATGGTAAATTTGTCAACAAGACAAAGAAATATCACGCTCACGACGAGAAGAACGAGTGCAATGTGGGTGACACAGTGCGCCTGATGGAGACTCGACCTCTGAGCAAGACAAAGAGATGGAGATTAGTTGAAATAATCGAAAAAGCTAAGTAATTATGATTCAAGCAGAAAGCAGATTAACAGTTGCCGATAACAGTGGCGCACGTGAGGTTCTTTGCATTCGTGTGCTCGGCGGCACAGGACGTCGTTATGCTTCGGTAGGCGACATGATTGTCGTGACCGTAAAAAACGCCATCCCTTCAAGTGATATTAAGAAAGGTACAGTTTCACGCGCTGTTGTCGTTAGAACCAAGAAAGAGATTCGTCGCCAGGACGGTTCTTACATCCGTTTCGATGACAATGCATGCGTGCTTCTGAACAATGCCGGTGAGCTTCGTGGAACCCGTATCTTCGGGCCGGTAGCACGTGAACTGCGTGCCACAAGCAACACTACTAACATGAAGATTGTTTCACTCGCTCCCGAAGTTCTTTAATCTTTAAAAAAAACAATTTAAGAAATGGCTAAGTTACACATACAAAAGGATGACACCGTTTATGTTCTCGCAGGTGACGATAAGGGTAAAACTGGTCGCGTCTTGAGCATCGATGCTAAGAAAAACAGAGCTATCGTGGAGGGTGTCAACAAGATTAAGAAGAGCACAAAGCCTAATGCCCAGTACCCTCAGGGTGGCATTATCGAGAAAGAGGCTCCCATTCACATCTCTAACCTCAACGTAGTGGACCCAAAGAGTGGACGCAACGCCAAGCCCACAAGAGTTGGCTTCAATGTAGAAAGAGACGAGAACGGGAAAGTTGTAAAGAAAGTTCGTTATTCTAAAAGATCAGGAGAGGAGATTAAATAATGGCTACTACACTCAAGAAACAATATGACGAGAGAATTGCTCCAGCACTGATGAAGCAATTCAACTATAGCTCGCCAATGCAGATTCCCAAGCTCGTGAAGATTGTTCTCAACGAAGGTCTGGGCGACGCTACTCAGGACAAGAAAATCATCGAGACTGCTATCAACGAGCTCACCACCATCACTGGTCAGAAAGCTGTTCAAACAGTTTCAAAGAAAGATATCTCTAACTTCAAGCTCCGCAAGAAAATGCCTATCGGCGCACGCGTGACTCTGCGTCGCGACCGCATGTATGAGTTCATGGAGAGATTCATCCGCATCGCCCTGCCACGCATCCGTGACTTCAAGGGCATCGAGGGTAAACTCGACGGACGCGGTAACTACACCGTGGGTGTTTCAGAGCAAATCATCTTCCCCGAAATCAACATCGACAACGTGACCAAGATGACTGGTATGAACATCACCTTCGTTACCACTGCCAAGACCGACGAGGAAGGTTATGCACTGCTCAAGGAGTTTGGGCTTCCTTTCAAGAATGCTAAATAATTTTTAAAACAAAAGATTGATATGGCAAAAGAATCAATGAAGGCTCGTCAGGCCAAGAGAGAAAGAATGGTCGCCAAGTATGCCGCCAAGAGAGCTGCTCTCAAAGCTGCCGGTGACTACGAGGCACTGCAGGCTCTGCCACGCAACGCTTCGCCAGTGCGCTTGCACAACCGTTGCAAAATCTCGGGAAGACCCAAGGGCTACATGCGACAGTTTGGTATCTCGCGCATCAACTTCCGTGAAATGGCTTCAGCAGGTCTCATACCTGGTGTGAGAAAAGCAAGCTGGTAATTCACGCACTCTTTATAAGATTTTTATTTTTAGTAGTATTAAATATTGTTCGACCCATTTTTGTTCGAATTAATTTAAAACAACATTCAAAATGACTGATCCAATTGCAGATTATTTGACCAGATTGAGGAATGCGATCAAGGCACAGCACCGTGTCGTTGAAATCCCTTCTTCGAAATTGAAGAAAGAGATCACCAAGATTCTCTTTGATCAGGGCTACATCCTTAACTACAAGTTTGTGGAACCCGAAGACTCTCCAGTAGGCACTATCAAGATTGCGCTCAAGTATGACGCTGTCGACAAAGTTAATGCTATCAAGTGCCTCAAGCGTGTCTCAAGACCTGGCTTGCGTCAGTATGCCGGTTACAAAGACATGCCACGCGTGTTAAATGGTTTAGGTATCGCCATCATCTCAACCTCTAAGGGTGTGATGACCAACAAGCAGGCCAAGGCCGAAAAGATTGGCGGCGAAGTTTTGTGTTACGTTTATTAATCAATAGGAGGATATAACTATGTCAAGAATAGGTAAATTGCCAATCGCTATACCCGCCGGCGTAACAATCGATATTAAAGATAACGTGATTAATGTGAAGGGTCCCAAAGGCGAGCTCAAGCAGTCGATCAACCCTAACATTAAAGTAGAAGTCGAAGACGGACAAATCACCGTGTCGCGTCCCGACGATAACCGCGAGTCTCGTGCTCAGCACGGACTCTACCGTGCGCTCATCAACAACATGGTTACTGGTGTGAGCACTGGTTTCAAGAAAGAACTCGAAATCGTTGGTGTGGGTTACCGTGCCACTATGAAGAACCCTCAGACTATTGAACTCGCTCTGGGTTATTCTCATGTCATCTACATCCAAATGCCTCCCGAGGTAAAAGCCGACGCTAAAACCGAGAGAAATAAAAACCCACTCATCACTCTTGAATCATGCGACAAGCAGCTGCTTGGACAAATTTGTGCCAAGATCCGCTCATTCCGCAAGCCCGAACCTTACAAGGGCAAGGGTGTCAAGTTCGTAGGTGAGGTAATCAGACGCAAGTCAGGTAAAACTGCTGCAGCCAAATAATAATTAAGACACTTTACACTACTATGATATCTAAAGAACAAAGACGTAGAAAAATCAAAGCTCGCATCCGCGGTAAAATCAGCGGTACTGCTCAGCGTCCACGCTTGTGTGTCTTCCGCAGCAACAAGCAAATCTATGCTCAACTCATCGACGATGTAGCTGGCAACACTATCGTGTCGGCTTCTTCTAAAGGTATTGAGCAAGGTACTAAGAGCGAAATTGCAGCTCAAGTTGGCGAGAATGTAGCCAAGAAGGCTATCGCCGCAGGTATTGAAACTGTCGTTTTCGACCGCAACGGATTCTTGTTCCACGGCAGAGTGAAATCGCTCGCCGACGGAGCTCGTAAAGGTGGTCTCAAATTCTAAAATTAATCATGGCAAGAAATAATAGAGTTAAAATTACAAGCGATACCGAACTCAAAGATCGCCTCGTTGCTATCAACCGCACCACCAAGGTTACCAAGGGTGGTCGCACGTTCACTTTCGCTGCTATCGTTGTCGTTGGTGACGGCAACGGTGTGATAGGTTACGGCCTCGGTAAGGCCAATGAGGTTACTACTGCTATCGCCAAGGGCGTGGAAGTTGCTAAGAAAAACCTCATCAAGGTGCCACTTTACAAGGGTACTATACCTCATGAGCAGACCGCCAAGTTTGGTGGATCACGCATCTTCATGCAGCCCGCCACTCCAGGTACTGGTGTGAAGGCCGGTGGTGCCATGCGTGCCGTGCTCGAGAGCGTGGGCGTGACCGATGTGATTTGTAAGTCGAAGGGTTCTTCCAACCCTCACAACCTCGTCAAGGCCACCTTCAAAGCTCTCGCCGAGCTCAGAAGCCCTATGACTATCGCCCACTATCGTGGGGTTACTTTGGACAAAGTGTTTAACGGTTAATATTTAGACTAAAATTATGGCTAAAATCAGGATTAAACAAGTGAAGAGCCGCATCAATCGTCCGGCTCGTCAAAAAAGAACCCTCGATGCTCTGGGGCTGAGAAAAATGAATCAAGTCGTTGAGATGGAAGATACACCTCAAGTCTTGGGTATGATTAACCAAGTTCGTCACCTCGTTCAAGTGACTAACGCTGAATAAACATTTGCACATCATGGAATTAAATAATTTAACACCTGCTGTAGGCTCTAACAAGAGCAAGCGTCGCATAGGTCGTGGACCTGGCAGCGGAATGGGAGGTACTTCCACTCGTGGACACAAGGGAGCTAAATCGCGCTCTGGATACAAGAAGAAAGTTGGTTTTGAAGGTGGACAGATGCCACTCCAGCGTCGTGTGCCTAAATACGGTTTTAAAAACATCAACCGTGTTGAGTATAAAGCTATCAACATCGAGACTATCGACAGGCTCGCAACCGACAAAAACCTTGACAAAGTATCTGTGGCCGACCTCATGCAAGCCGGTTTAGTACGCAAAAATCAGTTGGTCAAGATACTCGGAGTAGGAACTCTGAGCAAGAAAGTTGATGTAGAGGCCAACGCATTCTCAAAAAAAGCTGAGGAAATCATCACCGCTGCCGGTGGTACTATCACCAAACTTTAAGTTTAACGATAATGAAAATCATTCAAACAATAAAGAACATCTGGAACATTGAAGACCTGCGCAAGAGGCTGGGTATAACCTTCCTTTTCATCCTGATTTATCGATTTGGATGCCAGGTGGTTTTGCCAGGAATCAATCCTCAGGCGCTCAGCGCACTCGAGAAGTTCACCGACAGTGGACTCATGCAGCTGCTCGATATGTTCTCAGGTGGAGCCTTCTCACAGGCTTCAATCTTTGCGCTGGGTATCATGCCCTACATCACCGCCTCTATCGTTATCCAGCTTCTGGGTATGGTAATGCCAAGCTTCCAGAAGATGCAGCGTGAAGGTGAGAGCGGTCGCATGAAACTCAACCAGTACACTCGATACCTTACAGTGCTCATCCTCCTCGTCCAGGCACCAGCCTACCTTATCAACCTCAGGGTACAGGTGCAGAGCGCAGGCGGAATCGTCGAGATGGGACCTTGGACAATGTTCTATCTTACTATCGTGCTCACCGCAGGAGCGATGTTCATCATGTGGCTCGGTGAGAAAATCACCGACAAGGGCATCGGTAACGGTATCTCAATGATCATCCTCGTGGGTATCATAGCACGCCTGCCGGGAGCATTCTCTCAGGAATTCGTGGGACGTCTCACCAATGCACAGGGTGGTCTCATCATGTTCCTCGTCGAGATTATCGTGCTCTTCGCGATTACAGCTGGTGCTGTTATGCTCACTCAAGGTACTCGCAAGGTGCCCGTGCAGTATGCTAAGCGCATCGTGGGCAACAAGCAGTATGGTGGCGCACGTCAGTACATACCTCTCAAGGTTAACGCTGCCAACGTGATGCCCATCATCTTCGCTCAGGCTCTTATGTTCATCCCCATCACCCTCGCAGGTTTCGGCGCTCAGAAAGACGCCTCTGGCTTCTTCGGAAACATGGCTCGAATCTTCGGTGACATGAACGGATTCTGGTATAACCTGGTTTACTTCCTCCTGATCGTTGCTTTCACCTACTTCTATACCGCCATCACAGTGAGACCCACTCAGATGGCCGAGGAGATGAAGAAGAACAGCGGATTTATCCCAGGCATCAAGCCAGGCAAGAAAACAGCCGAGTACCTCGACTCTATCATGTCAAGAATTACTCTGCCAGGATCTCTCTTCCTTGGCGTAGTGGCAATCCTTCCTGCTTTTGCAAGACTTTTCGGTGTAAACCAGAACTTCGCGCAATTCTTCGGTGGTACCTCACTGCTCATTACCGTGGGTGTCGTGCTCGATACTCTCCAGCAGATTGAGACCCACCTCAAAATGCACCACTACGACGGACTCATGAAGAGCGGCAAAATCAAAGGTAGAGCTTCTTGATAAGCGAGCAACACATTTCAACCGTTTTATTCAGAGTGAAGTGATATGATTTATCTCAAGACCGAAGAGCAAATCGAAAAAATAAGGGAAGCTGACCTCGTGGTGGCGCGCACTCTTGGCGAACTCGCCAAGTGGGTCGCCCCCGGGATCACCACCCGTAAACTCGATTCTATCGCACATGATTTCATCTGCGATAATGGATGCACTCCTGGTTTTCTCGGTCTTTACGGCTTCCCCGCTTCGGTTTGCATCTCTGTCAACGAGACAGTAGTGCACGGCATCCCTTCAGGGTATGTGCTTCAAGAAGGCGATATAGTCTCTATCGACTGCGGGGCTGTCACCAAGGACGGTTACAACGGCGATTCCTGCTACACCTTCTGCGTGGGAGAAGTTTCACAAGAAGTGAGACAACTTCTCATCACCACCAAGGAATCTCTTTATGAAGGGATCAAGCAGGCAATACCAGGCAACAGAATAGGTGACATTGGTCATGCCGTGCAGCAATACTGCGAGAAAAGAGGTTATAGTGTGGTTCGTGAAATGTGTGGACACGGAGTGGGAAAAAAATTGCACGAAGACCCCGATGTGCCTAACTATGGCAGGAGGGGCACCGGACCACTCATCAAGAACGGTATGACAATAGCTATCGAACCAATGATCAACTTGGGGAGCAAGAACATTGTCATCGAGCGAGATGGATGGACCACAAGAACCAAGGACTTCAAGCCCTCGGCTCACTTCGAGCACTCAATCGCTGTCCACAACGGGAAACCCGACATACTTTCTTCTTTTGAGTACATCAAAGAAGTTCTCGGAGATAGATTCATTTAATCATCAACTCTAATTAAAAATATTAATTATGGCTAAACAAAATGCTATCGAACTGGATGGAACAATCGTTGAGGCTTTGTCCAACGCCATGTTCCGGGTCGAGCTTGAAAACGGTCATCAAATCACCGCGCACATCTCTGGCAAGATGAGAATGCACTACATCAAGATTCTGCCAGGCGACAAGGTGAGGGTCGAAATGTCTCCCTACGATCTTACCAAGGGAAGAATCGCTTTTAGATACAAATAATTTTTTGATTCAATACACTTTTACAATACACAGTCATGAAAGTAAGAGCTTCAATAAAAAAACGTAGTGAAGACTGCAAAATCGTGCGTCGTAAAGGACGTTTATACGTGATTTGCAAGAAAAATCCTAAATTTAAGCAACGTCAAGGATAATTTTTATTAATTTTGCACAAAAATTCAGTTTTATAATATGGCAATAAGAATTGTGGGCGTAGACCTGCCCCAGAACAAAAGAGGTGTCATCGCTCTCACCTACATATACGGTATAGGACGCAGCTCGGCTGCCAAGATTCTCGCTACCGCTGGAGTAAGCGAAGACACTAAGGTCAAAGATTGGACCGATGCCGAGGCTGCTAAGGTGCGCGAGGTGATCGGTGAGAACTACAAGGTCGAGGGTGACCTCCGTAGTGAAGTTCAAATGAACATCAAGCGACTCATGGACATCGGATGCTACCGTGGTATCCGCCATCGTAACGGGTTGCCAGTGCGCGGTCAGAGCACAAAGAACAACGCACGCACCCGCAAGGGACGCAAGAAAACTGTTGCTAACAAGAAAAAAGCTACTAAATAATTTTAAAGTATGGCAAAGAAAACAGTCGCAGCTAAGAAGAGAGTTGTTAAGGTTGACGGAGTGGGACAACTTCATGTTCACTCATCTTTTAACAACATTATTGTGTGCCTCGCTAACAGTGAGGGACAGGTTATTTCATGGTCTTCGGCAGGCAAGATGGGATTCCGTGGTTCTAAAAAGAACACCCCCTACGCAGCCCAGATGGCAGCCCAAGATTGTGCTAAGGTGGCCTACGACCTCGGTCTTCGCAAAGTTAAGGCCTATGTCAAAGGTCCAGGTAACGGACGTGAGTCGGCTATTCGCACCATCCACGGAGCAGGTATCGCTGTAACCGAGATTATCGATGTTACACCACTGCCACACAACGGATGCCGTCCTCCTAAGAGAAGAAGAGTTTAATCTCTCTGTTTTAACAATTATTTTTTCGCGAATCTCTGTCAGTGATTGGATTGCATCTTTTTTAACAACCTCTCTGCAATCGCGGCTGCACTGAAGCGATTCAACATCCAGAACTTATTTTAAATTATTTAAAAACAAAACAATGGCTAGATATACCGGTCCAAAATCAAAAATCGCACGAAAGTTTGGCGAACCAATCTTCGGTGAAGACAAAGTTCTCGCAAGAAGAACCAACCCTCCAGGCCAGCATGGTGCTAACAGAAGAAGGAAACTTTCAGAGTACGGTACCCAGCTTCGCGAAAAACAAAAAGCTAAATACACCTATGGCGTTCTCGAGCGTCAGTTCCGTAACCTCTTTGACAAGGCTTCGCGCTCTAAAGGCGTTACTGGTGAAGTGCTTTTGCAATTGCTCGAGTCGCGTCTCGACAATGTCGTTTATCGCCTTGGCATCGCAAGAACAAGAGCTGCTGCACGTCAGCTCGTTCTGCACCGTCACATCACCGTCAACGGCAACGTTGTAAACATTCCTTCTTATTCTATTACTCCAGGTGAGATGGTAGCAGTAAGAGAAAAATCTAAATCGCTTGAAGTTATTCAAGACTCACTTGCTGGATTCAACCACAGCAAGTATCCCTGGATCGAATGGGACGAGACTGTCAAGGGTGGCAAGATGCTTAACCTTCCACAGCGTGAAGATATCCCTGAGAACATTAAGGAGCAGTTTATTGTTGAGTTGTATTCTAAATAAATAATAACATCCATGGCTATTTTAGCATTTCAGAAACCAGAAAAAGTCTTGATGCTCGAAGCCGACAACAACTTCGGCAAGTTCGAGTTTAGACCTCTCGAGCCTGGCTACGGAGTTACCATTGGTAATGCATTAAGACGCATCTTGCTATCTTCTCTCGAGGGATTTGCTATCTGCAACATCCGCATCGATGGAGTAAAGCATGAGTTCGCAACTATTCCAGGTGTTAAGGAAGATGTCACCAACGTGATCCTTAACCTCAAGAAGGTACGCCTCAAGCAAGTGGTGGCTGAAACCGAAACCGAAAAAGCTACTATCAAGGTATCGGGACAGGATGTTTTCCATGCAGGTGACATTGGCAAAGTGCTCAACGGATTTGAAGTTCTTAACCCAGATCTCGTGATCTGCAACCTCGACCCTAAAGCCAGCTTCCAGCTTGATATCACTATCAACAAAGGACGTGGATATGTGCCTGCCGATGAAAATAGAAGCAATAGCGACCCAATTGATGTTATCGCTATCGACTCAATCTACACACCAATTATCAACGTCAAATATGCAGTCGAAAACTATCGTGTTGAGCAAAAAACCGACTATGAGAAACTTCTGCTCGAGATAACTACCGACGGTTCAATTCAGCCCAAGGAAGCTCTCAAAGAGGCAGCAAGAATCCTCATTCAGCACTTTATGCTCTTCTCCGACGAGAAGATAGCTCTCGACGCTACCGATGGAGATGCCAACGAAGAGTTTGACGAAGAAGTTCTCCACATGAGACAATTGCTCAAGACCAAGCTGGTTGACATGCAACTCTCTGTCAGAGCACTCAATTGCCTCAAGTCGGCCGAAGTCGAGACCCTCGGCGACCTTGTTAAGTACAACAAGACCGACTTACTCAAGTTCCGTAACTTCGGTAAAAAATCGCTCTCTGAGCTCGAAGAACTTCTTTCAAGCCACGGACTTAACTTTGGCATGGATATTTCAAAATATAAATTAGAAAAAGAATAATTAAGATGAGACACAATAAGAAATTCAATCACCTGAGCCGTAAGAAGGGACATCGCGACGCTATGCTCGCCAACATGACCACCTCTCTTATCATGCACAAGAGAATCTTCACCACTCTGGCAAAGGCCAAAGCGCTCAGAGTTTATGCCGAGCCAATCATCAATCGCGCTAAGAAAGATGATACCGCTTCAAGACGTGTCGTTTTCAGCTATCTGCAAAACAAGCATGCTGTAAGTATCCTCTTCAATGAGATCGCTCAAAAGATTGCCGACCGTCCCGGAGGTTACACCCGAATCCTGAAACTCGGCAACCGTCTCGGTGACAACGCTCAGACTTGCTTTATCGAGCTCGTAGACTACAACGAGGCTCTCCTCGGCGAGAAGAAAGAAACCGCCAAGAAAGCTACAAGACGTAGCCGCCGCTCAGGCAAGAAGAACGCTCAAGAGACTGCAACCACCGAAGCTGCAGAATAATAAAAAATCACTTGAGCTTTATATGCAAGTAACTCATGCCGCGGCATGAGAATCCCAATAACATTCAACGGTGCTTATTTTGGCTTTGAAGCCATTATAAGCACCGTTGATCATTCTCTATGTCATTACCCTAAGTTCCACCCATTAGATAACATGGGTTTGAGGTCGTGAAAGATGTGAAGCACAATTCCTGAAGAAGGAATGGAGTAGAGGAGGTGTGGCTGAGCCAAGTACCACACAAAACTTTGGGTGTGGCCAGCCACTAATCAAACTTGATGCGGAAAAACCTCACACCCTCGGTTTTAGAACTCTTCGACAGCTGAGTCTTCAAATCCACCTGCTCAAGCATCACCTTCTTGCCCACCGACGAGGCATCAAGCAGCACAAGATTGCCCTCGGCATTGACCTCTACAACACCCAAATGGCTGATGTCAAGACCGTTTATGCGAGTCACAAGACCCACAAAATCGCCGCGCTTCACTACACGCTTCACATCCTTAGAGTTAAGCTGCTCCTTCTTGATGTAAGGAAAACGATGATTGTGGTAGCCAATCTCTACGTCCTTGATAAGCTCGAAAATCGAATCGTTGGCAAGCGATGGGTAGCTCTCACGGTGAGTCGTCATGTAATTGATAGTCTTGATCTTATAACGCACGCAGCCGATGTCGCTCGTGATGTCGACAATATTGCCGCGGTTGCTGTTGTCTATAATCCAGTCACACATGTAGTGAAGACGCGACGAGTAGTCCCCAAGCTCACCATGACGGTAACGCAAGTCCTTCAGGTGGTTGGCATAGTCCCGCCATGTGTAGCGGCCGTTGAGTGTGGCCTTAGTCAAAGCATAGAGTGTCTCGACAAACGTGGTGCAGTCAAGCTCGTCGATATTGATGGTGAGCATCTCAGTGTCGCCCTCAAGAGTGTGGGCCACGTAGGGAGTGCCTTCCAATCGGTGAGCATAGAAACACACAAGCTCATTAGCGTCACTCAAGCCGCTGTCACGGCCTTCGGCAAGCAGAGTCTCAATCTTCAAAGTGTCATTCTCGCAGTGGAAACGCATCTGCTCGGCTGTAGTGGCTTGAAGCAGCGTCTCGCTCGATGAACGACCAGCTCCCACCGAGATAAACATAGCAAGCAATAACCACAATATCTTTCTTGTCGTCATATCACAATGTTTGATTATTATTTTATTTGTATTCTGCAACAAAAGTAACAAAAAAACAGCACAAAACAATCAAAACACATCAAAAAAGTCTTACAATACTTATATTCACAATCACCCAGTGATTTTTTGATATTGCGCCGCACCACGACATTACTCTATCTTTCACGCCCGCGCGCGTACATTATAATATATTATATAATCCATAATAAAGTATATATACAATCCGCCGCTCCTGCCTGCAGGCGATTCCGGTGATTCCAGTGATTCCATGGTCCTCTTTATCGGCGTCAAGAGTCCCAAATGTCCACACGGGTGTCCCAAACCTCTCCAAAACGCAAAAAAGTGATTTTTTTCGTAATTTTTTCGTGTAAATATTTTGC
>CAMVKS010000009.1 GCA_947167995.1 uncultured Prevotellaceae bacterium | reverse complement strand
GGCTTGTGCCTCGTCCATTACAGCTTGAAACTCCTTGCTGCGGTGAGAAATCTCAAGAACCGATAAGCCTGTACCGGCAAAATCACGAATGCCCTCAATGGTCTTATCAATAGCATACTGACTTAAAATTGATGGGCCTGCATAGAAATTGTGCTTCTTCATAAAATGTAGTTTGTTTTAAAAAATAATGGTAATAAAAAATCTTTTGGCAAAAGTACCTATTTTTCTTGATTTCATCACTATATTTTGGTAAAAGAAATTATGTTATAAAACATAATCAAACTTCAACAAAAATGCCACTTTTTATGCTTTTTGCCCTTCAAATCTATAAATAGTCTCCTTTTTATTAGATATTTGTGGGGAATGTTAATCAAATTATGATTTTATGCTAAATTTTGTTAGACGTTTAAATAAAATAAACGCGTGTGAAAAATGAATAAAAGTGTTTTTTATGCTAAAAAACATTGTTTTAAAATTTCGCTGTTCCACTTTTTTGCTATAAATTTGTGCTGTTCTTTTGAAACACAATTATTATAAATAGTAATTTTTTAATAAAATTAATTTTCTAAATCATTTCAATCATGAACGTTGAAAAAATTATGGCCGACCTGGAGGCTAAACACCCAGGCGAATCTGAGTATCTGCAGGCTGTACGTGAGGTTCTCGAGTCTATCGAAGAGGTTTACAACCAGCATCCTGAGTTTGAGAAAGCAAAAATCGTTGAGCGCATGGTAGAGCCCGAGCGCATCTTCACTTTCCGTGTAACATGGATCGACGATAAGGGTGAGGTTCAAACCAACCTGGGATACCGCGTGCAGTTCAACAGCGCCATTGGCCCTTACAAGGGTGGTCTCCGCTTCCACAAGGCTGTTACTCCCTCAATGCTGAAGTTCCTCGGTTTCGAGCAGACTTTCAAAAACGCTCTTACTACTCTGCCTATGGGCGGTGGCAAGGGTGGCTCTGACTTCGATCCAGTTGGCAAGAGCGACGCCGAAATCATGCGTTTCTGCCAGGCATTCATGCTTGAGCTCCGTCACAACATTGGTCCCGATCAGGACGTTCCCGCTGGCGACGTAGGCGTTGGTGGTCGTGAGATTGGTTACCTCAATGGTATGTATCAAAAGCTGGCTCGCCGCTATCACACTGGCGTGCTCACTGGCAAGGGCGAGACTTGGGGTGGCTCTATCCTCCGTCCCGAGGCTACTGGCTACGGTGCTCTCTATTTCACTCAGCACCTGCTCCACAAGGCTGGCAAGGACATCAAGGGCATGAAGGTTGCTCTCTCGGGCTTCGGTAACGTGGCTTGGGGTGCTTCGAAGAAGGCTGTTGAGCTCGGCGCTAAGGTTGTTGCCATTTCTGGCCCCGACGGCGTTTGCGAGATTCCCGAAGGCATCACTCCTGAGATGATCGATTATATGCTTGAAATGCGTGCTTCTAACCGCAACAAGGTTCAGGATATGGCCGACAAGTTCCCTGCACAGGCTAAGTTTACTGCTGGCAAGAAGGCTTGGAGCATACCTTGTGACATCGCTCTTCCTTGCGCATTCCAGAACGAGCTTAGCGAGGATGACGCTAAGGAATTGAAGGCTAATGGCTGCTGGTGCTGCTGCGAGGTTTCTAACATGGGTTGCCAACCTGGCGCTATCCACTTCTTCCAGAAGAACGGCATCCTCTTCGCTCCTGGCAAGGCCGTTAACGCGGGTGGTGTAGCTACCTCGGGTCTTGAGATGACTCAGAACGCTGCTCACCTGAGCTGGTCGGCTAAGGAAGTTGACGAGAAGCTTCACTGGATCATGGAGAACATTCACGAGCAGTGCGTGAAGTTCGGTACTCAGGCCGACGGCACTATCGACTACGTGAAGGGCGCTAACATCGCTGGCTTCATGAAGGTTGCTCAGGCTATGCTCGAGCAGGGTGTTATCTAATCCAAATATCAGCAATTGATATAACAATAGATAATATAACTGCAATGTCTGCTTCCATTTTTGGGAGCAGACATTTGTTTATAATAATTAAAAGTGCTAATTTTGCAGCGAAATTATTTAGATATCAAGCTAAGATAATTAATAATTTAAAAATTTATTATTATGAAGAAATTTTTGATTTTGAGCCTTGTGGCTTTGGCAGGTGTGTTCTCGATGAGTGCAGCTCAAGGTGAGAAGGCATTTGGTGCACAGTTCAACTATGCCTCTAAACACTCAATGGTAGGTCTTGGGCTTAACTTCCAGTATGAGTTTGTTAACAACTTTAGAATTGAGCCCGAGTTCATTTACTATTTTGAGAGCGATCACGTGAATGCTTTCAATGTAAACCTAAACCTGCATTACTTGATTCACACAAGCAATAAGTTTGCCATCTATCCTTTGGCTGGTTTCTCTTATGCAAGAGTTACTCCCGATGGTTTTGATGGTGTTAACCGCTTTGGTGCTAATGTGGGCGTTGGAGGTGAGTATACTATTAACAACCGCTTCGCATTCTATGTTGAGGAGCGTTTCCAAATCCTCAAGGACATGAATCAGAGTGTTACTGGCCTCGGTTTCAAGTACAAGTTCTAAACATTTAGCTTTTATAGCATTAAGAAAAAACGTGAGCCGCGACTTCCTCATTGAGAGTCGCGGCTCATGATTTCTTGTCTTAGTAAATAGGGGTGCGTCGATTATTAGAAGTCGATGCCCTCTTTCTCTTTGCTCTTATTGCGATAATACAGTTTGCCATCCTCATATTCCTTGGTTGCTATAAGGGTCGGCTTGGGAAGCTTCTCGTAGTATTTCGAGATCTCAATTTGTTCGCGATTTTCCGAGATTTCTTCTAAGTTATCGGTCTTCTCAGTGAACTCTTGGAGCTTCTTCTCAAGGTCGTTCTTCATGTCGGCCGAGATCTGGTTGGCACGTTTGCCAATAATAGCAACGGTCTCATAGATGTTGCCTGTTTGTTCTGCCAGGTCAATGAGGTCGTGAACTGTGGTGTTTTGTGGAGCGTTTGATTTCTTGTAATCGATAGCCATTGTTATGTTTCGTTTATTAGTGTGATGTTATTTATTTTCCGTTTAAGAATTTGTCGGCAACCTTAAACATGTTATCGGCTTCTTTACGATTCTCGCTGTTGGGGAAGTCATTGATGAATGCATAATATTCATCCACTACAGTTCTGAATCGTTCTTCCTTTTTCTCGTCTACGCTCATTTGAGCCTCTTTGAATCTTGATTTGAGAATAAGGAATTCAAGTTTTTCCTTGTACTTTGTGTAAGGATAGTCCTTGATGGCGTTCTTGGCTGTGATGACAGCACTCTCATAGTTGTTTCCCAAATATCCGCCCAGGTTGAAGTATAGTTGAGCATTTTCAAGTTCTTTGAGCACAAGTTTGTCTTGCAACTCAAAAATTGCATTCTGGGCAATAGCCACTTTGTCGCTTTTGGGGAAATAGTCGATAAACGCCTGAAGTTCTTCTATGGCTCTGAGAGTCTCGCTCTGGTCCAGCTGAGGCTCAGGGGAGTCAAGGTAGTAGCCGTATCCGGCATAGAATCTTGCAAGCTCGGCATATCGTCCTCTGGGATATTGAGTGTAATACTGCCTGAAATATGAACCCGAATTGAGGTAATCGTGATTCTCATAGTAGCTCAATCCAAGCAGGTAAAGGCATTCTTCACCCTTCTCGGTACCTTTGAAAATTGGCACCAAATCGGCGAGGATAGTATAGGCCTGGGTATATTTCTTGTTCTCAAAAGCCTTTTTGGCATAATCATACTTTAGATTGTAGTCATAGCTTTTGAGCACTTTGTTGTACTCACCACACCCCGAAAGGATGGCAAGAAGAGATAATATGATAAGAAAACGGTGTTTCATTTCAACAGTTTCGATTATTAACTTGCAAAGTTACACAATATTCATCACATAACAAGTCATTTTAATGTTTTTTTGGTTTTTGAAATGTTGTAGAGTAAAAAATCTGCCATAAATCAAGTCTTGATAACTGATATGGCAGATGTGATGATAAATTGCAAAAAATGTGTCTAATACTGCTTTTCTCGTCGTGTCTATTGTAACTTGGGTAGGTTGTCGATGGCGGTCTCATTGCCGAGAGCTGCCGACTTGCTAATCCATTCTCGGGCCTTGTTTATATCTTTCTTAATGCCATTGCCACCATAATAATAGCACTTGCCAATGAGATACATGGCATCGCTGTCGCCTTGTTTGGCTGCTTTTTCCAGCCATTTAATGGCTTTTTTGTAGTCCTTTTTTACACCATATCCGTTCATGTACATCTGTCCAACAGCCACTTGAGAATCGACATAGCCTTTCTTGGCAGCTTTCTCGTAGAGTTTGAAAGCTTTTTTGTAATCTTGTTGAACACCCTTGCCCTCGGCATAGCATATTGCAAGATTGTGGGTGGCTCGAATGTTACCTTTCTTGTGAGCAGCTTCAAAATATTCAACCGCTTCTTGATAGTTTCCTGCCTCAAAGCAATTGACGCCTTCTCGCAGCAGGTCTTCAACAGCTTCCTTCTTCAAGTCACGCTTAGGGCGTGCTTGAGTCTCGGGCGCATAAACGGTGGCGAGTAAAGCAATGAGAATCATTATTCCCCAGAGTTTGTGTGATTTCTTCATAGTAATAATATTATAGAGTTTAAACAATTCATTCTTCACTTTCTCCGCGCAGCTTGGCCTGATGCTTGCGTTCTATCTCATCGAGGATGATCTTGCGCATGCGCAGATGGCCTGGAGTGATTTCCACATATTCATCGGCCTTGATATACTCGAGAGCCTCTTCAAGGCTGAAAACGATGGGCGGAATGATGCGAGTTTTGTCATCGGCTCCGCTGGCACGCATGTTAGTGAGTTTCTTGTTCTTGGTGACATTTACAACAAGGTCTTTTTCCTTGGTATGCTCGCCAACAACCTGACCTGCATAGACTTCTTCTTGAGGGAAGATGAAGAAGCGGCCACGATCCTGCAACTTGTCGATGGAATAGGCATAAGCAGTACCTCCTTCCATTGCGATGATAGAACCGTTCACGCGTCTCACGATTTCGCCTTTCCATGGCTCATAGCATGAGAAGCGGTGCGCCATGATAGCCTCGCCGGCACTGGCTGTGAGTACATTGGTTCGCAGACCGATTATGCCACGGGAAGGAATCTTGAATTCCATGTGAATGCGATCGTTTTGAGTCTCCATCATGGTCATCTCTCCCTTGCGGCGGGTGACCATGTCGATCATCTTGCTCGAGTATTCCTCGGGAACGTTTATAGTGAGAGTCTCGATAGGCTCGCATTTTACGCCGTCAATCTCCTTGACGATGACTTGTGGTTGACCCACTTGCAGTTCATAGCCTTCACGTCGCATTTCCTCGATAAGAACGCTCAAGTGGAGTACACCTCGTCCAAAGACAATCCATGAATCATCATCCTCGCTTTTTTCAACTCGGAGAGCAAGATTTTTATCGAGCTCGTGCATGAGTCGGTCATGGATGTGACGTGAAGTGACATATTTGCCTTCTTTGCCAAAGAACGGAGAGTCGTTGATGGTGAAGAGCATCGACATGGTGGGCTCGTCGATGGCGATTCGGGGTAGAGGTTCGGGATTGTCGAGACATGTTACAGTGTCGCCAATCTCAAAGCCGTCAAGACCGATAATTGCACATATGTCGCCGCATTGAACGCTGTCAACGTGCTTTTGCCCCATGCCTTCAAACACTCTCAACTCCTTGATGCGCTGGCGTGCTATGGTACCGTCTTTCTTGCACAGTCCCACGTCCATACCATCGCGCAGCTCACCACGATGCACACGTCCCACTGCGATGCGCCCCACATAGGTGTTGTAATCGAGTGAGGTTATTAGCATCTGCGGGTCGCCTTCAACAACTTTGGGTGCAGGAATGTAGTCAATGATAGCGTCAAGCACTGCTGTGATGTTGTCGGTGGGCTGGCGCCAGTCATTACTCATCCAGCCATTCTTGGCCGAGCCAAAGATGGTGGGGAAGTCAAGTTGGTCCTCGGTGGCGTCAAGGTTGAACATCAGGTCGAAGACCGCCTCTTGAACTTCGTCGGGACGGCAGTTGGGCTTGTCAACCTTGTTGATCACTACGATGGGCTTGAGGCCAATCTGGATGGCTTTTTGAAGCACAAAGCGTGTTTGAGGCATTGGACCCTCGAAGGCATCAACAAGCAGCAAGCATCCGTCGGCCATGTTTAATACACGCTCCACCTCACCACCAAAGTCGCTATGACCCGGAGTGTCGATGATGTTGATTTTATAATCTTTATAATTTATAGAGACGTTTTTTGATAGGATTGTAATGCCACGTTCTCGCTCAAGGTCGTTGCTGTCAAGGATTTGCGTTCCCACCACTTGGTTGTCGCGGAACAGATTTCCTGCAGCGAGCATCTTGTCGACAAGGGTGGTCTTGCCGTGATCGACATGAGCAATAATGGCGACGTTTCTTATGTTCTGCATATTCTTTTATTACCTTATAATTTCGTTTCGCTGTGCAAAGGTAGGTATTTCTTGGCAATTACTGCATTTTTTGGCAATAAAAAAACATTACCATGTAATGGGTTGCTTGCCGTGCTGGCGCAGATAGTCGTTGGCAAGAGTGAAATGATGGTTGCCGAAGAAGCCTCTATAAGCGCTCAATGGCGAGGGGTGGGGCGATGTTAACACCAGGTGGCGAGTGCGGTCGATGAATGACCCTTTTCTTATCGCATAGCTGCCCCACAGGATGAACACCAGGTGCTCGCGATGACTGGCAAGATGGGCTATGACCTCGTCGGTGAAAAGCTCCCAGCCTCGGTTCTGGTGAGAACCTGCGCGATGAGCTTCGACGGTGAGAGTGGAGTTGAGCAGCAGCACGCCTTGCCTTGCCCATCGTCTCAAGTCGCCACTGCTGGGAATGGGGGCACCGGTATCGTCGTGGACTTCTTTAAAGATATTTTGAAGTGAAGGAGGGAAAGGGATGCCGTCATTGACCGAGAAGCACAATCCATTGGCTTGACCTGTGTCATGATAAGGATCTTGTCCAAGAATCACAACTTTCACCTCATGGAATGGCGTCGCATCGAAGGCCGCAAAAATCTGTTTCCCAGGTGGAAATATCTGTCTTTGGCGATACTCTTCTCGCACAAATTCCGTTAGTCGAGAAAAATACTCTTTTTCCCACACATCGGCGAGTTCTTGTCGCCAGCTCTCTTCAATTCTTACATTAATAGCCATGAATAAACTCAAAATAGATTGATGATTTTTGCAAAGATACAAATTATTCACTACTTTTGCACCGCAAATTGTGGGAAAATTTGTTATATATTTATAATGAATTCCCATTTTGTAGCAGGACCCATAGTTCAATGGATAGAATAAAGGATTCCGGTTCCTTCGATTGGGGTTCGACTCCCCATGGGTTCACATGCTTTTTTGTTTCGCTTCTGTGATTTCTCACAGAGGCGTTTTTTATGAATACTTTTATCTAAAATGGTAGTTTTTGTGTTTCAGTGTAAAAAAGTTGCTAAAATATTTGGTTTATAAAATAAACTACTTTATCTTTGCAACAGATTTATAAATCTGAGGAAAATATTTTATTCACCATTTAAGTTATGTAAGGAAAATATGGAAGACAAGAAATTAAACAATCAAGAGAGTTTGGAGTTGATCACTCAGATGATTAACAAGACAAAGCGCCACATGCACATTGGTCAGGGTAACCTGCTGTTGTGGTGGGGCTATGTTAGTGCTATCGTTGGCCTTCTCGTGGGCGTGTCGTTAATATTGACAAATGGCAATCCCGCGTGCAACTGGCTTTGGTTCCTCATCTGGATAGTGGGAGGAATAGGAATGCTTGTAATATTGCGCAAAGACAAAGGTCGCATCGAGAAAACCCCTAAGACCTATGTTGACCGTCTCACCAGCAACCTGTGGTGTACGATAGGATGTGCTTTTGCCCTGGGGACATTATTGTCGATTGGGTTTCAGTTTTTTGGCAAAGACACATGGGTAGTAATGCTGATTCTCGCCTTTTTGCTGGCTGGCTTTGGAGCCAACATGCAAGGTTGCATCATTCAAGAAAAATCGATGATAATTGGGGGATGTATCAGTATGCTTGCGGGAGTCTTTGTGATGTGCTGTGTGGTAGCCAATGTGCAACTCGCTATATCATGGGTAATACCTTTGTTCGTTTTGTGCTTCGTTGTAACGATGATTATTCCTGGACATATTTTGAACGCTAAAGCCAAGAAGCAATGCTAAAAGAACTGAATCCATTGTTGCACTCTCAATTGCGACTGGCTATCATGTCTATCTTGATGAACTGCGAAGAAGCGAGCTTCGTCTTCATCAAAGAGCAAACGCAAGCCACTGCTGGCAATCTGAGTGTTCAGCTCGACAAACTGGTAACGGCAGGGTATATCACTGTCGAGAAGAAATTCCAAGGAAAGAAGCCGCTCACCTTGTGCAGTGTGACCGAAACTGGCAAGGAAGCATTTGAAGAATATGTGAACGCTCTGCGCGACTATCTTAAAGTGGAATAAAAGCTATGGTTGCCATTGTTATCTTGGTTGTCGTCATGGCAATAGAATGTGCAATCTATCTATACTAAAATAAAGAGGGTGTGCGCGCACACCCTCTTTTTATTTCATCCAATTGTTACAACTTTCTAAAACGAAGGCTTCAACGACTGAATGTCGCAAGACAGAAGAGACAAAATAAAGATTACCGATAAAAAATGATTAACGTTATCATGATGAAAAACAAATCTAAAAGATTATTATTTTCATAATTATTATTTAGAGTTCAAAAAGCAAGCATCCTATTATTCAATTATACAAGAGAACATTCAAGCCATAATAATTCGTCAAAGCTATCTATAAAAAAAGTCCGGTTGTGATTTGAGTAGTTCTGTTTTTGTCGAGTTTCCGTAAGTCACGGCGCAGGTCCTTATTCCCGCGTTCCTTCCCATTGACATATCCACTGGCATATCACCCACGAGCAGAGCCGTTTCGCGTTGAGTTCCCGTTGCCTCAAGAATTCTCATCACCCCCTCAGGGTGCGGTTTCGCCTGATCCACGTCATCGACACCCACTATCACAGAAAACAGTTGCCCCACGTCATTCCTTTCGAGCAGTTCCGTCAGAGAGCCATGCGATCGTGACGAATCCACGCTCAATGTCACGCCTTGCCGTCTCAGATAGCACAGGGTCTCCTTAACATGTGGGAATAGGGCAGGAGTCAGTGAGTCCTTGTTAATATCGAATATTCTGCAGTATGTTTCTGCGCACCGTGTCATCTCCTCATCATTCATGCCTTGGTATATATTTCCGAAGCAGTCCTTCAGAGGCAGTCCTATCACCTTTTTTATCGCTTCAGTGGTTGCCACTTCGAGTCCCATCTCACGCATTGTTGCCTGCATAGTAGCAGTTATGATGTGTGATGTATCAGCAATCGTCCCGTCAAAGTCAAATATAATATGTTTGAACTGTGTCATCTTCCGAATTATCAATATGTTCAAAGTTAGTAAAATACACTTAATTAGGAATCATTTTATAAAGAAAAGTCCGTATTGTCCTCCACTTAAGCTAGTCCTCATATTCATTACCTGTAGGAATGTAGTGCTTCTTTTTCGCCAACCATTTAATTCTGAAATTATAGACATCACCGAATCCGTCCCATCGTAAAGAATTATTTCACCGAGCCGCCTGCGTCAATGTCTTTGCCGTTCTCACATACGTCTCCACCAAATTCACTCATGTCCACTTCTTTTTGGTTCCCGTCCAGCCAGATGGAAATAATTTTTTCGATAATATATATCAATTTGAAATCGTTGCCGGAGACAGGATGGGAGCTATTTGAATATTCCCAATTCTGACAAGAATCAAATTTTGAACTTGGTGAAAAGAGAGTAATTATTTTCTGTTGTTAACAGAATTGGTCATTTTTTTACGGCGAATTTTCCAAATGCAGCATTTTTACTCATTATATCATAAAGCGTCGGTCAATTTCTTGCCAGTTGATGATTTGCCACATTGCCGCTATATGGTCGGGACGACGGTTGCGGTAGTCAACATAGTAGGCATGTTCCCACACGTCCATCGTCATCAATGGTTTCATACCCTTTGTCACAGGGTTGTCGGCATTAGGCATTTGCATGATTTGGAGCTTTCCGTCTTTGTCGCAGGCGAGCCATGCCCATCCCGAGCCGAACAAGGTCACTGCTGCAGCAGTAAATTTCTCCTTGAAGGCTTCGAATGAGCCAAACTGCTCGTCAATAGCTTTGGCGAGCTCTCCCACAGGACAGTTGTCCTCACTCGGTGCTTGTAGCTGTTCGAAGTAGAGGTTGTGGTTAAGGATTTGCCCGGCGTTGTTGAAAATTCCACCTGTGGCACTTGTCACAATTTCTTCAAGAGTTTTCTCTTCAAAACCGCTGCCTGGCAGCAGGTTGTTTAGGTTGTTAACGTAGGTTGCCAAATGTTTGCCGTGATGCAAAGCAATGGTCTCGGCGCTAATCACTGGCTCTAATTCATTCACGTTGTACGGTAGGTTGATCAGTTGATAGTTCATAATTTTGAGTTTATAGTTATTTGTTGTGTGATTTTATTTTATGAGTTTTATTGTGCCCCGAGCAATATATCGTAGACCCTTGTCACGTCGGCAGCGGTGATGTTTCCGTCACCGTTCTGGTCTCCGTTTACCAGGTGTGTTGTTTCATTATTTAGGAGGAAGTCATAGAGTGCTGTCACGTCGGCAGCTGTCACGTTGCCATCACTGTTCACATCGCCAGGCTTTGCTGTGGTGATAGGGTAGTGGGCCTTGAGAGATTTGAGCTGTATGACATGATCGCCAAAGTTGCTCTTAACCGGTGTGAACTTTATGGTGTGTAGACTCAGCGGATAGGTGAGCAGGTTGTCAAGACCGCCCATGGCGTTAAGGTCGAAATTCAACGTGTATTCTTGATTGGCTTCGAAACCGGTATTCTTTCCGAACTCAAGATAGTTGAGTTTGTTTAGAACAGTATTACGAACATCAATTTGTACCATTTGCAATGGCAGTGAGCTTGTGAATGTCAAAGAGATGCTGTCGGGGAGACTGTAGAATGTTATATCCTTTGATAGCTGTATGTAAGGAGCGCGATTAGAACTATAGGTGAATGACAGATTCCCATTCTCGTCGAGAACCAGGTTCTTGGCACCTGCACCTTTTAGCGACCATCCTTCCCAGGTTTGCTCAATATACTCCCTGTCGCTAATCTCCACGGTAATACTATCGGTGTCTATATAGTTCCCAATTGTGCAAGTTAAAGCCGTTTTACCGTTTTTAACACCTCGGATATTTCCATTGACGATAGTTGCAATGCTCGGGTCATCGACTTCCCAAGTGAGTTTACCGCCATCGTAATAGAATTTTTTGCCGTAAATTACAGCGCTCACCTCAATGGGAAATTCTCGGTTGTCGACATATATCATGGGTTTCATAGCAATTGCAGGTTGTGCCTCAAGTGTTCTGACGGGTACTGTGGCGGTCATTCCATTTAGGTTGGCTGTAAGAATGCCCTCACCAACGTTCCCACTCAGAATCAGCGTTGAACCCTCGGTTGAGCCCATGCTCTCATCACATGATAGCGAGAAACCAGTGACATTGTCGTTAACAACCTCGCCATATTGGTTAAAACCAACGATGCGTGGAGTATACGACGAATAGATTGGCAAGTCGGCACGGAAGTCATAGAACTGGATTGATGAAATCTCATTGTCTTCAGGAGCCTCGGTCTCGAGCATCCATCCGCAAGCCACAGCGCGTGGGGTACCCTCGGTGGTCGTGTTTATAATCTTACCGTCGACCATCATCTCGGCCGAGCCACCAGCGTCCATGTTCACTACCTCCGAGATGTCGGGGTATAGGTCTTTAAGAATTTGGCACATCACTGTTGTTGTGCAGCCATTGCTTGTACCATAGTATCTACTTGTGGATTTGTCAATTACAATCATGTAGAGTTTCTTGCCGGTAGCATCGCAGCCGTATGCGGTGCGGCTATATATCATTGAGTTGTAGCTCTCGTCGTTGTTGCGTCCTGTGAGTTCGCCGTTGTGCATAACAGGAGCGTTGCCCTCTACCATGTTCTCGATGAATGGTGTCACTTGATTCTCTTCGTTGTAGGTCCATCCGTGGTTGATGGTAATCAAATCGCCCTCGTCAAGAGCCACGAGGTAGTCTTTCATCAGTCCAGTGGCGGTGATGCATGCATCATATTCGCCCAGAGTCTGGCGGTCGGCATTTCTAACTATCTTTGAAATCGTGAACTGCATATCTTGGTTCACGAGCCAGCGACTGCCTTCGGTGAAAGTGAGGTAGAAATTGTCGGCATCGGCAACACCTTGCTCGTTGTAGCCAATCCAGTTGGTCTCAAACTCGCGTGTGCGACTGAATGCAGGAGTCCAAAGTACGGCGGTGTGCGGCAGATTGCGACGGTTCACTGTGTTAAGGGGAGCTGGTGCTGAAAGTTTGGGTGATGATATTGTTCCGCCACAGTTGAAATGACCGAAGTATAGAGTTTTGTCCTGTGTGATGGCACATGCCCCTGTGCGGCTTGGACCTCCATTCCACGCATCGGCATTGGTCTCGGTGTTGAGATAAACACTATCGTTGCGCACCACTGCACCGAAGGGGTCACCGAGCTCAAAATCCATCGTTGGCGACCCGTTACCTGTCACGCACCAGAAGTTGGCATTGCAGGCCGCTATTGGTCGACGCGTCGCTGTTCGGTTGCGATTGTAAGCATTAGTCAACAATTCTGTTCTTCCCAAAGTGTTGTAACCAATAGTGGTTTCAACTCGGTTGTATGGGTTGTTCATGTCGGCCTCAAGAAGATAGACATTGAGAGGAAAATCTGGTATTCTGATGATAGTGTTGTAGATGCCAGGCCCCACCTGACGGTGCAAGATGGTGTCGGCGTTATACACAGTGCCTCCGATGTTGATGCCTGCCGACATTGAGCAAACTCCACATGCCAGCAATGCGATGATAAAAAGTATCTTTTTCATTTTCTTAGTATTTAATCGTTGTAAAATTAGTAAATAAATTTTATAATGTCACACTATTTTCTTCTATTTTTTTAAAAAACAAGGTAAAAACTATTTTGTGAACAATGAATACTTGCTAACTTTGCACCGTTTTTCAAAAAAGATAAAAAATGAGATTTATTGACTCTAAATTTGTCGCTATAGCTTTTGTCGGAATCATGCTGGGCATGAGTGTGGTGTCCTGTAAAGGTATCACAGGAAAGAAGACAGGTGTGGACAGCGACAGTGTGGCGGCTGCTAAGGTTGACAAAGTGATGCTCCCTGATACAGTTTTTGCAAGTGTGGATGATTTGACCTATGATGTCGAATTGATCGACACCGTGACGAGTGGCATTCTTGATAACCTAATCAACCCTTACGACACAGTTCCCGGTGTATTCACCTTCCGTGGAGGGCAACGCCGTGACGCTCGCACCTATAGTGGTAAAATCAAAGGTACTCCTAACAGGATTGTTCAAGACTGGGTTTTCAGAACATCGGCACGTGGCTCCTGGGGAGGCGGTTCAGGATGGACCGGTGAGCCTGTTTATGTGAAATGGCCCAAAGAGCAGATGGATAAGTTCCGACAGAGCTCGCCTGCACTTACAGCCGATTTCAGCGAAGAGGAGATAATTGTTGGCTCATTGTGTGAGCAACTATATTTCTTGAACTTTGCCAATGGCAAGGAAAGCCGCAAATCGATTGAAGTAGGAAACCCAGTAAAAGGGTCTGTTTCTCTTGACCCGGCACTGAATGGCAGTTTGTATGTTGGGCAAGGAATTCCCACCCAAAGCCCCTTTGGTCATCTGTCGGTTGACCTTTACAAGCATGAGCGCGTCTACATGTGGGACCGCGACCCTAAAGCCAAGCGTGGATGGGGTGCCTATGACTCATCGCCAGTGGTTGCAGGTCAATTCCTGTTCTGGCCTGGAGAGAATGGATCGATATATAAATATTCTCGATTGGGCAATGGCCAGCTCAAGATGCATAGTGCATTGCGTTATGTGGTTAAAGGTGATGGAGGTGCTGGAATAGAGTCGAGCATGGCAATTTACAAGAATTATGGTTTTGTAGGTGATAATCATGGCGACATTCTTTGCATCAATCTCAACACAATGAAACCTGTGTGGCACTACGATAATCATGACGATATCGATGGCTCTATTGTGCTTGAGGTAGAGAAAGATGTTCCTTACATCTATTGTGGTTGCGAAGTAGACTTGCAGGGTGGTTCGGACAAACGCACACACTTTGTAAAACTGAATGCACTCAGTGGTACCAAAGTGTGGGAATGGTCTTGCCCAAGTGCAAAAGTCAACGTTCGTGATTCGCACTTTGATGGAGGACTGTATTGCACGCCTTTGATAGGTGATGGTGACTGCAAGAACATGATTTTTGCATCGTTCAACCAGCTTGACGGCAGTAAGAATTCAGAATTCTTAGCTTTTGACAAGAACTCAGGCAACTTGCTTTACCGCAAGCCTCTCACTTTCTTTGCGTGGTCCTCTCCTGTTGGTTTCTATAATGAGAAAAACGAGCTTTATATAGTAATAGGCAACTCAAGTGGACATCTTTACCTCATTCGAGGAAAAGACGGCGAGATACTGTTCGACCAGGTAATGTCGAGCAACTTTGAATCTTCCCCCATAGTTAAAGATAATATAATGGTTGTAGGCTCAAGAGATGGTGGCATCTATCGCTTCCATGTCGAGTAGGTCTCAATTCATGAATTAAATAACAAATAATCAGCTTGAAGAACTCGCCTCAAGCTGATTATTTTTTTATTATATTATTAAGAATGTTAATTTCCTAACAGGGTGTTATATACGACAGTTATATCGCCAGCTGTGATGTTGCCATCGCCATTTTGGTCACCATTAACGATAGAACTGCTGTCGTTATTAAGCAGCCAATTGTAGAGCGCAGTAACATCGGCACTGGTCACCGTGCCATCTCCGTTCACATCGCCAGCAACCACTTGCTGCGCGCGTAGTATTTTAAACGGTCCATGCCACTCCTGCCCCTGAGCATCACATAGCTGGCCACGGTTAAAATAACCACCTTCGGGAAGTGACACGTAACAGTCAACGAGCTGCACATCGTTAATGACGTAAAAATCACTCCAAGGACCGTCTGCAATAATACTTGAATTCTCAACAGTAAGACATTCGTTCCAATTTTCTGAACCTATATAGGCAGTACCAGTCATGTGAATGTCGATATCCTTGATGAACGCACGATGTTCATCGTTTCCATAATAGCTAATATAGTAAATAACTGGCGTCGTATTGTTTCCAGCAGGAACATTGATGTTTAGTTTTGCATAATCATCCCCCGATGAAACGCCTTGCACGATAGCGTCATCGCTATTGTTGAAAATAATGGCTGGACGGCCGACTCGGGTGGTGTTCAGGGTCACCTCGCCTTGAACCTGAATATTCAGACCTGAAAGCGTTGCGCCTGCATTTACGCATCCCTCACCAGTGATTGTGGCGTTGCCTATTTTAAGGATGTTGCTGACGGGCAGGTACTGCACTAGTCCTTCCACGCCATCAATTTGGGCAAGGTTGCCTATGGTAGCACCATCGACCTGTGTATCAGCAATTTTCAGGTCATAAGTTGGTGCCTCGGTATATGTGATAGTGATATCGTCGATAAGGAGCAGCTTGTTCTTGGCGCCTGAAGTCTGCATTATCCTGAATCTCACGGGCTGATTGATGTCGTTAAGTAGCCATTGCAGCTGCTCAGAGCTCGACGCGGATATGTTTTCGGTGCCTACGGTGGTCCATGTCGCGCCTTCATCAAATGAATATTGCAGCTGCACCTTAGAGGTGGTGGTAGATTGGTTTGTAGCCTGCATCGTAATCTTTACCATCTTGACGTTGATGTCGCTTGTCATGAAAACACCACCAGGAGACTGAAGGCCTGCGGCTTTGCCGCCATTTGCTTCCACTACCGATGCTTTGGGGAAGGTCCATGTGGCGAAGTTTCCGAGCACGTCGGCAGGATTCTCGACGGTCGAAATAGGCATCGACTCAAAGTCCTCAACGATTGTGCTGGGCTCAACCTCAGCAACCACATTGAAAGTGATGTTGCCGCCAGTTTCGGTAATTCCCGAGAGGCCAAAGTTGCACGATTGACCGTCCCAGGTAAGGAGAGCTGGTTCGGTGACAGAGTTGAGCACAGTGACGTTGCTGTTGCCAGGGAATGGCACTTGGCTGTCGCTGGTGCCCGAAGCCCTCACGAGCTCATAATAATTGCGCTGAGGGTTGCAGTTAACATCATTCTGGTCCCAAACCGACTGGTTGCTGCGATCTACTCGGGTCACAAGTAATCCATGACCAGGAAGAGCCGAGTCCCATTTGTTGGCCTGTCGGTCCTCAAAGAGGAAATATTCCTGAGGATTTGGCGATGACATCATCAAACCAGTGTTGCTCGAATTTACAGGGCTCAAAGTCCTAGTGCCAGGCGTAAGTTCTTGGGGCTTAGAAGTGAAACCGAGTTCCCAGCGTTCCCAAAGGCTATAACCAACTGGTGTGCGACCGTAGTTGTTGTGGCTTCCTCCAGCCATCACATCCCAGCCATCGGGGTGGAGGCTCTGACCTCCGCTTTGACCATAGTCGGTATCATAGAGGTCGGGCAATCCCAGCACATGGCCAAACTCATGGCAAATGGTGCCAATGGCGTTAGGCATAGTGTAGCCGTAACTCTCCCAACCATATATCTCGCACGACGAGGCATAGCGCCCCATGTACTTGCCGTCATATTGCAGATAATAATAGTAACTGCCGTTGTAGCCATATAGGTAGCTCATGTGAGGCCACAGGTAACCGCTGTTGTTGCCGCTGTAGCTCGACGAGTAGCCTGCCACCATAAAGAACACCATGTCGATTTCGCCGTCATTGTCAGCATCATATTGCGAGAAGTCGACCTGGCCATCAACAGCGTCCATCGCGGCCTGGAAAATCTCGCGCGATTTTTCGTGACCCTTATAGCACGAATAGTCAAGGGTAACGGGGCCCACAACGTCAAAATCTGGGTCGAATTGACCCATTGAGTTGTCGTAGTAGTAATCTCGCACGCTGCCTGTACACTGTTGAAATTGTCCCTGGTGGTAGAAACCAGTGTAGTTGTGAGTGTTGCAGAGCTGGTTGTAGAAGCTGTTGGCATTGCTCATCTGGAATTGCTTATCGTTGTAGTTAATAAGAATGATGAGGCCACGGAAGGTGCTGTAATCAACAACAGGCTCATTGCTCTGGTTCTTAGTGTCGCGGTCAAGACGGGCCTTGTGGGCATGATTCGTCTCCTTTTTATCTACAAGACATTTAGGCATTGACTCCAACAACAGTAATTCCTGAGCATTACGGTCTTGAGGATTGTGAGCCATGATACCTGACGACACTAATAACTCACCATTTTTCTTGGCATACTCCCAACGGCCATCAACATTGAGGATGGTGTAGCCGTCGATTGTTGTGTTGAAATGGTAAAACTCGTCTCCCACAAGGCATAGTTGTAACGTTGTTCCGTCAGCTTGTGTCACGGTGATGGGAGTTGGATTGGCTGGCTCTGCACTTGCCACGATAGCAATGGTGAAGAACACCAGTAATAAAAATATTTTTTTCATTATTATTGTTTTTTTGATTTATATTTAAAAGAAAATATTAAGTGTTTATGAGGTTAATAACACACCATAAACTGCTGTGATGTCGGCAGCTGTGATGTCGCCATCGCCAGTCTGATCTCCATTGACGATGTGTGTGGTGTCGTTGTTAAGCAAGAAATCATATAGTGCTGTAATATCGGCACTTGTCACCACTCCATCACCGTTCACGTCGCCAGGAACGATTGGCGCAATATCGCTCATTTCTTCCCAGCGGTAGTTGGTCCAATGATAGAAATGGATGTTCTTGGCTTTGGCCTGAGCCACTTGCTGGTAGGTGGGTAGGTCGTTGTTCTCCATGCTTGAGGGATAGTAGCAATACACATCAAGCCTGTTGCTCATGGTGGGTGCCGTGGCAATGAAATGGTCCCAACCGTCACTCTTGATCCTGTTCCAGTAGCAATACAGCAAAATCAATTTGGTGTTTTTAGAAATATTTAAGGTTGAGAGCCGGTTTTGGTAGCAATACAAATGCGTGATATTTGTGAGACCCTCAATACCCGTGAGGTCGGCGATATTCATGTTTTTTAAGTCATAGGCATTGATCTTTGCATTCTCGCTATCATAGATAACGGCATCTAATCCCTCGGCACGAGTGTAAAGGAAGGTGCGGAACGCGTCGTCGGGGAAGTGGTCATAATCTATGGGCCAGTAGTTCTGCAGGGCGTTGAGTGAATAGGTATTGTTGCCGTTCTTCACAATAAAATCAAATCCATTACTTTTTATGACACCCAGCTGAGAGCGGGTCGGGAGCGGGTTGCGCTCGGCAGCTGTGGCGTTGAAAGCTTCAATCAAGCCCTCTTTTCCGCTTGGCACTGGTTTAAGAGTAGATGCCAGTCCAGCCCATGAGATGCCCACGGGATTGTCATAGCACTTCAAGTGATAAAACTCCTTATTAGAAGCCAATCGCAGGATTCTTGTCTTTCCTCCCTGGTCCCACAATCGACGGAAGCAATGGAAATAACCTATTCCAGTCCAGTCCTCCACATTCTTCAAGGCTTTACTGTCTGATGTCTCAACATTGATTGTGCGCCTTTCAAAAATATCATAGGTCTCAAGGGTTGAGCCATATTTCTCGGTTACCCATGAGCGGAAGGTAGCGTCGGGAAAGTGTGACTCATCGACGGGAATTCGCTGTGAAATGATGATGTCTCTGCCTGGCAGCACATCGTTGCCCGCGTTGACAAAGGTCTTTTGGGTGTTGCTGAAGGTCGCCACGCCAAAGATGGTGTAGTTTGTGAAACTGGTAATTGGGTTGACGCCATAACCAATAGTCATGGTGGGATAGTTGGTCAACGTGAATAAATTCACATAGTACATGGCACATGCCGTTTCGCTGCCCGTGCGCAGCAGTAGTGCCGAGCCGTCACATGTCACACTCGAAAAGCGTGACAAGGCACTGCCGCCTGCGCTATAAACATAAACGCGCGAGTGGTGAAAGACGATTTTCTCGTTGGTGGTACTGCTGCTGGATATTGCGGGATTAGAATTTCCATTAAGATACATCCTAAAAGTGGCATGGTCGAAAGTGACAGTAGCACCACTTGTGGCATAGAGACAATTGGCGTCACCATCAGTACCTTGAACGCTCACCTGCACCAGTGCCTCGCAAGTGAAAGTGGTATTGGCTTCTAACCTAATTGGGGCACATGTTGTGGAACTGAGATAGCTGTTGGCAGTGCTGAAATATACCGTTAACCCGTCGCAACTCTCATTGTAGATGCACCGGTTGTCGTTGCCCGTTCGCTCTATTTTTACATTGTTGAGGGTCACGGTCTTGGTCGACGGATCATAGACCACCGAGTAAGGCTGGCTTGTGTCGTTTGCCTTGATGTTTGAACCTCTCACATTGGTATAGTTGTCGCTGTTTACCGACACGCCACCAATTTTAAACCCATAATATGTCGATGCTTGTGCACTGATTGCGGTTAAAGATAGTGCTATAAATAGAATTAGATTGTTTCTCATATATAGTGTTTAGTATAAGTTCAAAGTTTATAATTTCGCACAAAAATAGTAAAAATATTTATATTCTACAAAAAATGGCAGTCTAAAGCTCATAACTGAAAGAAAATTTGTACCTTTGCACCCTCAAAATAAATTTTATGTGGATTCTGCTTGCAGTGATATCGTCGATTAGTCTGGGCTTCTTTGATGTTTTCAAGAAACTCTCACTTGAACGCAATAACGTGTTTGTTGTGTTGATGCTTAATGTGTTGATGTGCTCGATTTTAGTGTCACCTCTCACGATTATGTCGCTCATGGGTAAGCCAGAGTGTGCCCTTACTGCCAATGGCCATGCTTTGATAGCGTTGAAGTCGGTGATAGTCACCCTATCATGGCTTTTGGGCTTTGCCTCTATGAAGTATCTTCCTTTGAGCATCAGTGGCTCAATTAATGCAGCACGCCCCATCTTGGTGCTGATTGGAGCAATCGTCCTTTTTGGCGAGAGTCCTAATGCTGTTCAGTGGGCTGGAATCATCCTTGGCTTTGTGTCGTTGCTTTGGGTTGGCTTCATTGGTCGTTGCGAGAAGACCCAGGAAGGATTGGGAGTGTGGATTCTCATGGGAATCATCTCAATTGTACTGTGGGCAGCAAGTGGTCTCTATGACAAGTGGCTGCTGGGTAACGGATTAACTCCACTTGCAATCGAGGCATGGTATCCTTTCTATCAAACACTTATAATGATTGTGCTTGTGGCTGTTGAACATTCCCACAAGCGAAGCATCGACCGCTTTCATTGGAATAAGAATATAATTGTAATCTCAATATTCATCATTATAGCCGATCTTGCCTATTTCTACAGCCTGTCTTATCCAGAGTCGCTTGTGTCGATAGCATCGATGATACGTCGTGGAAGCGCTCTTGTGGCATTCTTCTATGGTGCCATAGCCTTGAAAGAAAAAAACCTGCGACTAAAAATCATCGACCAGATAATCCTCATCGCAGGTATGACTCTTATTATCGTAGGAAGCCTGTAAATAATGCATAATGCACAATTCGTAATGCACAATGCAAAACTCCTTCCACTCCTATCAATTCCCAACAGGAATCTTCTCTACGCGACGTTGATGGCGACCACCCTCAAAAGGTGTTGATAGGAAGGTTTTTACCATTTCAAGAGCCTCCTCATTAGTCACAAAGCGTCCCGGCATAGCAAGCACATTGGCATCGTTGTGCTGGCGAGCAAGGCGGGCGACCTCTGGAATCCAGCACAGTGCAGAGCGGATGCCCTGGTGCTTGTTGAGAGTGATGTTAATGCCCTCTCCGCTGCCGCACACGGCGATGCCTGGATAGCACTCGCCGCACTCGACCGCAAGCGCGCAAGGGTGGGCAAAGTCGGGGTAGTCGCAGCTTTCCTCGCTATAGGTTCCAAAGTCTTTATACTCAA
Organism: uncultured Prevotellaceae bacterium; assembly: GCA_947167995.1. Taxonomy (GTDB): domain Bacteria; phylum Bacteroidota; class Bacteroidia; order Bacteroidales; family Muribaculaceae; genus Sodaliphilus. Next base: position 43,458 of record CAMVKS010000009.1, on the reverse strand, counting down.
TGTTGTTTTTCTTGAGATATTCAATCACTGCTTGCTTGGTGGCATATCCGGCATGGTCGCTGCACAGCGCCACTGGGATGCCTGGTTTTAATATTGTTGTCATGTCATTTTGTGTTATTAGTTTGTCATATATCTTGTCAAATTTTTTCCTCAAAGCCTCGGGTTGATGAAGCAACTGCCTGAATTCCTGCAACCTCTTGGCGTTGTTCGACTCAGGAATCCACAATTTCAGGTAGCCGCCTTCGTCATATTTCTCTGCCATATGTTCGATAAGTCGCTTGTAGTTCTCTTTCTTGTCAAGGCTTGGATAGTGCTTGAACGAGAACTGGATGGTGCGTCTGATTATGGTGTCGCCATCAATTTGCCGGTCGGCTTCGGCAACTATGCGGCCGTAGATGGAGCGTGGGGTGTTGTCGCTCGACGCGCGATGATCTTCGGCGGCCTGTGCTATGATCTCGATTTCCTCAGGTGTGAACCACTGCATGAGTCGCTGGTCCTCACGAATGATGCGCGCGCTCTCAGTGTGGTGCACTTTGCGTCCCACCTCAAGGCCCAAATCGTGATAGGCGGCAGCCACGAGTAGAATATCGCATCGCACGGTAGGGTAGAACTGAGCCAGGTTAAGGCTCTCTTGCATCACATAATGCGCGTGGTCACGGCGGTGCCCTGCGTCAAACGAGTCATATCGTGGCACAATCTCCTTTTCAAGGAAAGCTCTTATCTCATCGAGTGTGTTTTTCATGTCAATTGCTCAATTATGCGTTTGGCAGTATTGGTGGCGCAGTCGTTGGTCGTGAGAATCTGTGCCAGTTTCTTATATCCTTCAAGCATTGTGCGACGTTGGTCACTGTCGTTGAGTAGTTGTGTGAGGTGTTCATCAACATTGTCTATACTGCAATAGTGCAAGAGCAATTCGGGAATAATGGGAGCGTCGGCTATAAGGTTCGGTAAGGTCACATATTTGCCCTTAATGAGTTTGCTGTAGAACCAGTACACGCGTTTGCTGCCATTCATGCGATAGCATGCCACCTGTGGAGTTCCAAGCAGTGCTGTCTCGAGTGTTGCGGTCCCCGAGGTGACGAGTGCAACACGTGAGTGATGCACCAGTTCAAAAGTCTGGTCACGCAGCACTGGTATTTTTGTGCCCTTTATTGCGAGCGAATAAACTTCGTCGTCAATGCTTGGAGCTCCGGCAATCACCATCTGGCAGTTGTTGTGAAGCTGGGCAGCCGCAATCATGGTGGGCAGGTTGTCGCGAATCTCTTTAAGGCGTGAACCAGGTAGCATGGCGATGATGGGTTTGGTGGGATGGAGCCGGTTTTCCTGTCTAAAATCGTTGTCGCAGCGCATGTCCCGAAGGGCTGTTGCAACCTCTTTCACTGTGGGGTTGCCCACATATTCTATCTCATATCCGTGATTGCGGTAGAACTCGGTCTCAAATGGAAGGATTGAAAACATGCGGTCAACATATCGCTTGATGTCTTTTACGCGCCACTCCTTCCATGCCCACACCTTGGGAGAGATGAAATAGAACACAGGAATTCCTTGTCCCTTAGCCCATTTTGCCATCTTGAGGTTAAATGACGGATAGTCTATTAGTATCAATGCATCGGGACGATTGGCAGTCATGGCTTGCTTTGCCCGTTTCATGAAGCCCAAGATGCTGCCCAAGTGCTTCATTACCTCTATAAATCCCATGAAAGCCATGTCTCGGTAGTGTATCAGTGGGTCATGCCCTGCACTTCGTGCCATGAGGTCACCACCAAGGAAATCGAAGCTTGCCTCTTGGTCATTATCTTTAATGGCATCGATGAGTGCACTGCCATGAATATCGCCCGATGCCTCGCCAGCTATAATAAAGTATCTCATTGTAAATGTTTTATACAGAGGGTAAACTTATTCCGTCGAGCTGACGATAGAGGTTAAGAGCATAGACATCGGTCATAGCACTGATGTGGTCGAGCACTCCTTGTATTTTTTCGAAAAGAGTGGTGGCGTGAACATCATATTGCTGCGGGAACTTATTGAGCAGCAGTTGTGAGTAGTTGGTCTCGGGATGTAGTACGGCTTGAGTGAGTTTGTCAAGCAGCAGGTTGATAATTCTAATACCTGCCAAGTCGACATCGACCACGTAGCCTGCACGGTACAATTTCTTGAAAGCAAGTTCGCTGCATCGCTTGTAACCCTCCTTGGGGAGAGGTGAAATGTTGTCGATAAGTGAGCCCTCGAAACGTCCTTCCATTATTTCGTTCTCGTGTTCGACGAAAGTCTTGGCACATTCTTGAACAAGGAGCCCCACAACACAAGAGCGCAGATAGACGATTTTCTCATTTGGATCGGCAACATTTTCCATTACCTTGCGCATGTGCTCTTTGCGCTCTTCATTGAAGAGGCTTGTTAACAGGTCGATAGTTTCTTCGGTTGAGAGGAGTTTTAGTTTGTGCCCATCTTCAATGTCCATGACTTGGTAGCAAATATCATCGGCAGCCTCTACCATATAGACTAATGGGTGGCGGCAGTAGCGCTCCTCTTCGAGTTTAATGATTCCTAACTCGTTGGCGATTTTCTCGAATGTCTCCTTCTCGGTGGTGAAAAAACCAAACTTGCCTTTTTTGCCGGCGTGACTCGATGAGTAAGGATATTTTACGATTGATGCAAGAGTAGAGTAGGTCATAGCAAATCCTCCTGGGCGACGACCCTTGAATTGGTGCACGAGGGTTCGAAACGAGTTGGCGTTTCCTTCAAAGTGCGTTAGGTCGGCCCATTGCTGTGGTGTGAGTTTTTCTTGGAACACCTTGCCATTGCCATTGCTGAAAAACTCTCCGATGGTCTTTTCGCCTGAGTGTCCGAAAGGAGGGTTCCCCAAGTCGTGGGCCAAGCATGCCGCTGCTACAATCTCGCCCATGTTCCAGAGCTTGTCGCGCCATGGCTCTTGAAGGTGTAGCTCATGTAGACGTATAGCAATCTCGTTGGCAAGAGAGCGTCCCACGCACGACACTTCAAGGCTGTGAGTCAATCGGTTGTGTACAAAAATGCTGCCAGGCAATGGAAATACCTGTGTTTTGTTCTGCAATCGCCTGAACGGTGACGAGAAAATGAGTCGGTCATAGTCGCGCTCAAAGTCGCTACGCACGCCACTTTTGCTGTCTTTGTAATGCTCAAGTCCCAAACGCATGTCGCAAATGAGTCGTTCCCAGTTCATTCTTGTTGCCATATATGTTTGCATTTTAATTATTGTGCAAAATTAGTAATTTATTTTGAAAAAATTGGTTTGTTTATAATTATTGTTTACCTTTGTGAGTTGTAAGATTAAAATAGGTAATAATGTTGAAATCTCTTCCGCAAGACCCATTTATTCTTGTTAGTTACATAAACACTCAGTTGCGCGACCGCCACATGTCGCTTCATGAATTATGCGACGAGCTCGATATCAATTGTGCTGAGCTTGAAGCGAAACTACGTGACATAGGAATGCGTTATAGTGCGCTATTCAACAGATTTTATTGAACAAAAATATATAAATATGAACAACTCAAAACTACTTTTGCGTCACGCATATATTCTTGACATTCTGTGTCTTGTGTTATGTCTTTTATTGCTTTATCTTCAAAACACAGGCAAGTTGGAATACTGGGCTCTTTCAATAGGAGCAATTATAGCTTTGGTGGCCTTTGTTGTCTCACTTTATCTCTTCATTAAGGCTCGCAAGATAGACCGTGAAGAGAGTCGCCGCATCGAACGTGAGATTCTTGAGAATGCCTCAAAAGAAGACGCTGTTGACAAAGCAATCGAAGACGGCGATATTGTTGACGAGCAGGAAAACTATAAAAACGAAGACGAGCAATGACACGCCTCATATCATGGAACGTAAACGGCCTTCGCGCTGTTGTTGGGAAGGATTTTGTTGAGACATTCAAGAAACTTGATGCCGACTTCTTTTGCCTTCAAGAGACTAAAATGCAGGCTGGCCAGCTCGACTTGGAGTTTGACGGTTACCACAGTTACTGGAATTATGCTGAGAAAAAAGGCTACTCGGGAACCGCAATCTACACTCGTAAAGAGCCGTTGTGCTTTACTCTTGGCATAGGCATCGACGAGCATGATCACGAGGGCAGAGTAATTACATTGGAGATGGAACATTTCTATCTTGTGAACGTGTATGTGCCCAACAGTCAAGATGGCCTTCGGCGCCTTGACTACCGCATGAGATGGGAGGATGACTTTAGGGCTTATCTTCTAAAACTCAATGAGAAGAAGCCCGTGATTGTGTGCGGCGACCTCAATGTGGCACATAAGGAAATTGACCTTAAAAACCCAAAAACAAATCGTAAAAATGCAGGGTTTACCGATGAGGAACGCAATAAGATGACCACTTTGCTCGATGCGGGCTTTACTGACAGTTGGCGTCACTTTAACCCCGATCTTGAAGGTGTATATTCATGGTGGAGTTACCGCTTCAGGGCTCGCGAGAAGAATGCAGGGTGGCGTATCGATTATTTCTTGGTGAGCAACGACGCACGTGACAAGATGGTTGGCGCCAAGATTCACACCGAGGTTTTCGGTAGTGACCATTGCCCGGTTGAGCTTGAAATTGACTTATAAATTGGTAAGGGTTGTGTCTGGATTAGCTATATTTAAATTGATTTAAAACCATTTAATCATAGATGTTATGATGAAAACCGACTTGAGTTCTCACATAAAGCTTGAACAAGTGTCAAGACGTTACTATTGTCCTGATAGTGAAGTTGAACTAATATCACTAACGAGATATGAGAAAGTTCAAACAAATGTATTAGAGACACCACTTGAAGGTGCAGCTTGGGCGGCCCAAGAAGTGGCCGACACTATCGAGCAATGTGTGCGCGAGAAAGGACGTTGTGTGATGGGACTTGGTGCTGGACGTTGCGCAATGGACGTTTATGGAGAACTCGTGAAAATGTACTTTGCCGATAAGTTGAGCTTTAATAACGTCGTTGTTTTCAATATGACTGAATTGGGGCTCGGAGTACCCGATGCCGAAGGACAGAGTACCCTCAAACGACTCAGCGACGGTTTCCTCAACAAAGTTGATATTGCTCCCGAGAATATACACACTTTCAATCCTGATGCAACTAAAGAGAATGTTTTCAGGTTTTGTCGAGTCTACGAGACTGAGATAGATGAATATGGTGGTCTTGATATTGTAGTGTGCGAGCTGACCAAGAACGGAGGATTGGCATTTAACGAGGCTGGCTCTACGAGTATGTCGTCGTGCCGACTCGTTTCGCTCTCAGGCGAGACGCGCACACGCATAGCCGACAGCTATCAGTGTGAGCAATCGCCCAAGACTGCGGTCACACTTGGCATAAGCAATATCCTCAATGCCAGTAAGATAATAACTACAGCATGGGGAGAAGGTAGTGCCAAAGCTGTTTTTAATACTATTGAAGGGAATATCACTGACCAATTTCCTGCATCATTCCTCCAGATGCACCACAATGTTAAGCTTGTGATTGACCTTGATGCAGCCTCGTGCCTCACGCGAATAAACTATCCATGGAAAGTGACTTCGTGTGAATGGAATCGCACGTTGTTGCGAAGAGCACTTGTGTGGCTTAGCGAACAGACAGGGAAACCAATTCTCAAACTCACCAACAAAGACTACAACGACTATGGCTTGAGTGAACTCGTAGCAGTGTATGGCTCAGGATATAATGTGAACATCCAGATATTCAATGATATCCAGCACACTATCACTGGCTGGCCTGGTGGCAAGCCCAATGCCGACGATACCTACCGCCCGGAACGTGCCAATCCTTATCCCAAACGCGTCCTCGCCTTCAGTCCCCATCCCGATGATGTTGTCCTTGCGATGGGAGGCACTTTGCGCCGCCTTGTGGAACAAGGTCATGAGGTTCATGTGGTGTTTGAGACATCGGGCGATGTGATGGTGAGCGACGAGGACATGAAGCGTTATGTGATGGTCTCGAAGCGAGTGGCACAGAGTAAAGGTTATTACAATGATGCTCAACGCGGTGTAGTAGAGAAGATAGAGCAAAGCCTCGAGAATAAGACTCCAGGTGACCCCGATATCGATGAGGTTCGCTTCTGCAAAGGCGAAATCTTTGTTTGCGAAGGAATCACCAGTTGTGCCTATTTAGGTGTAAAGGAGGAAAATATTCATGAATTGTCATTGCCGTTTTATGTAGACACACAATTTGGGAAAGGACGTTTAACCGAAGCCGATGTGCTGCCAGTAAAAGCTTTGATAGAGAAAATCCAGCCTCACCAGATATTCTTTGCCGATGATTTGAGCGACCCTTATGGCATTCACGAACCTTCGGCCAATGTGGTTCTTGCCGCAATTGAAGATTTGAAAGAAGAGGAATTCATGCAAGATTGTCGTGTGTGGATGTATCGTGGATTGTGGGGTGATTGGGATATTGCTCACATTGAGATGGCTGTGCCAATGAGTCCCGAGGAGTTTCAGCATAAGCGCGATGCAATATTGAAACATCAGTCTCAAGTTCATGATGCTCCATTCATCGACCCTGAAGATGAGAATCTTAACTGGCAACGCTCTCTCAAGCGCAATCAGGACACTGCCTCGCTTTATAGCCGCCTCGGTCTCGCAAGCTACGAAGCTATCGAGGCATTTGTGCAATATCATCCTTGATGCTGTTGCGGTGATGTTATTGTTTTTAGTGATATAAGAAAATTGTTAATAACTTATTGAGGAATTATTTTGCGACAGACAGTGTTTAGCTGTAACTTTACACTCGTAAAAAAGTGAGCAAAATCAAATCCTTGTTTTTACAAGGATGTTGAGTTTTGCACGCTTTGCAACAACTGTATCAACACGTGTTGATTATTGTAACATAAAGCTAATAACAATATATTCGAAATGCATCCATTCGTCCACCTGCACGTACATTCACAGTATTCTATTCTTGACGGCCAGGCACCTGTTAAGGGCATGGTTGATAAAGCCATTGCCAACGGCATGAGAGGTATGGCTCTTACCGATCATGGCAACATGTTTGGTATCAAGGAATTTCATGACTATGTCAACAAGAAGAATTCTGATGTAAACAAGGCTATAAAAGAGATTAAAACCAAGCTCGAAGAAGAACAGGGGAAAGAAACGCCTGACAATACTGTTATTGAAACTCTTGCCAATGAGCTCAAAGAGCAGCAGCAAAAACTGTTCAAACCCATTTTTGGATGCGAAGCCTACGTTGCCAAGGATGACCGACACACTCACACCGACAATCGAGACTACGGTCGTCATCTCATACTTCTTGCCAAGAACAATAAGGGATACCACAATCTCATCAAGATAGTGTCGAATGCGTGGACCGAAGGGTTTTATATGCATGCACGAACCGACAAAAGCGAGCTCGCTGCTCATCATGAGGGCATAATTTGCTGCTCGGCATGCCTCGGTGGCGAAATACCGCAGTACATCATGAACGGTGATATCGACAGTGCGCGCAAGGCGATTGAATGGTATAAAGGTGTGTTTGGTGATGATTATTATCTCGAACTGCAACGTCACAAAGCATCGGTTCCAAATGCCAATCATGAGACATTCATCAAGCAGCAGGAAGTCAACGCTGTGTTGATGCAGTTGAGCAAGGAGTTAGGGGTGAAGGTGATTTGTACCAACGATTCACATTTTGTAGATGAAAGCGATGCCGATGCCCACGAGCGTCTCGTACTTCTCTCTACTGGCAAGCGCATGGGCGATGCCAACTCGCTGCTTTACACCAAGCAGGAATGGTTTAAGACTCAGGAAGAGATGAATGAGCTCTTTGCCGACATTCCTGAGGCACTTGACAACACAATGGAGATACTCGACAAAGTGGAAATCTATTCAATCGACCACAAACCCATTTTGCCCGATTTCCCGCTTCCCGACGGTTTTGACAACGAGGACGACTACTTGCGTTATTTGGTTTATGAGGGAGCCAAAGAGCGTTGGCCCGATATGGATGATGAACATCGTGAACGCATTGACTTCGAGCTCGAGACAATCAAGAGAATGGGATTCCCAGGCTATTTCTTGATTGTTCAGGACTATATCCGGGTGGCTCCGTCCCTTGGTTGCACCGTGGGCCCAGGTCGAGGCTCTGCTGCCGGCTCGGCAGTGGCTTATTGTCTCGGTATCACCAAAATCGACCCCATTAAGTATGACCTGCTGTTTGAGCGTTTCTTGAACCCTGACCGCATTTCGTTGCCTGATATTGATGTTGACTTTGACGACGATGGCCGCGCTGCAGTACTCAAATATGTCACCGAGAAATATGGTGCCGAAAAAGTGGCTCATATAATCACCTATGGCACTATGGCGGCAAAGATGGCTATTAAAGACGTCGCTCGAGTGCATGACCTTCCCATCTCCGAGAGTGATAGACTTGCCAAGTTCATCCCTTCAAAACCAGGCGACATGCCCGAGGATGAGAACGGCAAAACCTATAAGATAACGATTAAGAATTGCCTGAAGTGCTTCCCCGAATTCAGGGCCGAACTCAACAACCCCAACCACGTTGTGGGAGATACAATAAAGTATGCCGAGAAGCTTGAAGGAAATGTCCGTGGCACTGGTGTGCATGCATGTGGTGTGATTATAGGCCGTGACGACATCACAGATTGGGTACCTGTGAGTACAGCACCCGACAAGGACGGTTCTCGCATTGTGGTGACACAGTATGAAGGCAGCGTAATCGAGGAGACTGGCTTGATCAAGATGGACTTCTTAGGTCTCAAAACATTGTCGATTATTAAAGATGCACTCGAGAATATAAAGACCACAAGAGGCATTGACATCGACATCGAGAAGATACCTATCGACGACAAGAAAACCTATCAGCTTTATTGTGAAGGTAAGACTACAGGCACATTCCAGTTTGAGTCGGCAGGTATGCAGAAGTACCTTATTGAATTACAACCAAGCACGTTTGAGGACCTGATAGCGATGAACGCCCTTTATCGTCCAGGTCCTATGGCCTATATTCCACAGTTTATCGCACGCAAGCATGGTCGTGACCCCATCACCTACGATTTCCCCGAAATGGAGAAATACCTGAAGGATACTTACGGAATCACAGTCTATCAGGAGCAGGTCATGCTTCTGTCGCGACTCCTTGCAGGCTTTACTCGTGGCGAAAGCGACGTGTTGCGAAAGGCGATGGGTAAGAAACAAAAGGACAAGCTCGACAAGCTGAAACCAAAGTTCTTGAAAGGTGGCGAAGAGCGAGGTCATGACACCAAAACTCTCGAGAAAATATGGAGTGACTGGGAGGCCTTTGCGTCCTATGCTTTCAATAAAAGTCATGCCACGTGCTACAGCTGGGTAGCTTATCAGACTGCATATCTTAAAGCCAACTATCCAAGCGAGTATATGGCTGCTGTGTTAAGTCGCTCGGGAGACGTGGAGAAAATGTCTAAATTCATGGACGAGTGTAAATCCATGGGTATTACCGTCAAGGGGCCAGATATCAACGAGAGTTACAAATCGTTCAGCGCCAACAAGGATGGAGACATTCGTTTCGGACTTAATGGAATCAAAGGATTTGGCTCCAATTCAGTCGATGCCATAATCAGTGAGCGCGAAAAGAATGGTCCATTCAAGGATATCTTTGATGTTGTCGAACGCGTCAACTTGGCCACTTGCAACAGGCGCGCTATTGAGGCTTTAGCTCTGTCGGGGGCTTTCGACAGCTTTGGAGTGCAACGCGAGGCATTCTTCGAGAAGAATACCAAGGGGGAGGACTTCAGCGAGGTTCTGTTGCATTACGGGCAGCAATATCAACTTGACAAGAGCCGTCAGACCAACACACTCTTTGGCGACATGATGGACGATTTCACCTCTAAACCCGTTGTTCCAAAAGCCGAGCCATGGCCCACTATCGAACGTCTCTCGCGAGAAAGAGACCTTGTGGGAATATACCTGTCGGCACACCCACTTGATCCATTCTTTATGGAGCTGAAATTTGGCTGCAATTCCACAATAAAGGACTTCATAGAACAAGGTTCAGCCCGCTTAGGGTTTGAATACATTCTTGGGGGCGTGGTGACTGAGTTTGTCGAGAGACCGTCAAAACGTGGCAACAATTTCGGTATTCTCAAAATTGAAGATAAGACAGGCAGCTGCGACTTCAGGTTGTTTGACAATGTTTTTGCAACCTATCGCAATTATTGTATACCTGGAACTGCTGTGGCAGTTAGGTGCGCTTTTGTCAAGAGCCGTTACAACGACAAGGTTAATCTACAAGTGAGTAGCATTGCATTCCTCAAGGACTTGAAGGGGAAGATGGTAAAGGCAATACGCATAGCTGTCAATGAGAAGCAATTTGATAAATTACATCTCATTAAAGAGCAGCTCAAGGCGTCGGGCGAGAATAAGTGCGATTTAGTATTCCATATTCATGATCTGGAAACCAACAGATATGTTGATATGCAGTCTTCCTGCAAAATCCCTCTTACTCGAGAGTTTATAGAGCAACTGGATGAATTGGATTTTAAATATAACGTAATCAATTAATTCAAAAAAATATAATAAAACAAGCAATTATGGCAAAAGAATTTAAAGATGACAACATTAATGAGATTATTCAATCGGGTAAACCAGTAGTTGTTGACTTTTGGGCCGAATGGTGTGGTCCATGTAAGGCTGTATCGCCAATCATTGACGAGCTGGCTCAGGAATATGAAGGCAAAGTGGAGATTGGAAAGTATGACGTTGACGAGGGCGGTGATTTTACAGCCGAATTCGGTATCCGTAATATTCCCACTATCCTTTTCTTCAAGGACGGCGAACTCAAAGACCGCAATGTGGGCTCTATTGCAAAAGACGCTCTCAAAGCTAAGATTGAAGCTCTGCTGTAATAAAATTCAGTGTGTGCTGCTTGCCCAGGAAACGCTTAGGATTCATAATAATGTTTTTGCTCTTTTGCCATGCTGTCGTTCAGGCATCGCAAGAGGGAGATGACAATGTCCAAGACGTGATGTTTGGCAAGGCACTTGAATGTTACAATCTCGCCATTTCAGGTGATCCCGAGGCGCAGTATCAGCTTGCTACATGCTATCACAGTGGCTATGGTGTGGAGGAGAACGACTCCTTGGCTTTCGCAATATATGCTCGGGTTGTGCTATGCCAACGGCGAAGGGGGACCAAAGATTCGAATAAGGCTATCGAATGGTTCAAGAAATCCTCTCGTCAGGGACATCGACTGGCACAATACATTCTCATGCGTATTGGCGAGACCTGGTAAGCCTTAACCCCATTAATGAATGGAAAACGGTTTTTCAACATTGGGTTGAAGAACCGTTTTCTTGATTTGTGGCTGTTGAGCATGAGTATTTTACAGCTAAAAAATATTTATTCTTATATCCCACCAAGTTGGAAGGGTTTAAAAAACAGGTGGATGCAGTGGCAAGGCGTGGCATCATCTCACAACAATCTTCTTGCCATTATGGATGTAGATTCCTTGTGGAATGTTGCCATTAACCTTGCGGCCCATAAGGTCGTAGTAGTTGTTGTCTTGAGGTTGAGGGGTGTCAATATCTATTTGATTGATGGCGGTATAGTCGGTGGTGTGTACTCGATAGGCGGCATAGCCATTGCCCATCGTGTATTCATACACAATTACGCTCTTGCCCTTCTCGGGTACTACGCTGAAGAACGAGCCCACCGAGGGGTTGGCCGAGTAGCCCCCAGTGCCCATGGGAGGAATGGTTGCCACAGCAGTACCCTCGGCGCTCATGTCGCGAATCGTGAATCCACCGTTGTAGTTGCTGCCACTGGTGTAGAGAAACATCTCGTGGTCGTCAAGCACAAAATAGGCTCCTCCCACCGACGAGTTGCTGTTTGGGGGAGTGGTATTGAGTGAACCAGGGATGTATTTGCCCATATCGATGCCGTCGTAGAGGTTGTAGCCTTGATTGCGTACTTGATAGATGAAGTGATAAGGATTATTGCCTATTGGGTATATCACACCGGCTGTGGTGCCGGCAAACGATACTGCGTCGGTGCTCTCGGTGCCTTGAAACTCTCCGTTGGCAATCTTGACGAGCGAGATATATGATCGGCCGTTCTGGTAATGGTAGACGTAGCCGCCTTCTTCGCTCATCACATCGCCTATGGCGCTGATGAAGTTGGTCTGCCCTTCCTCGTCAAGTTCAAATTCCACATCGACAGGGGTTGCATTGATGTCACCTCCTGGGTAAATGATAATGGAGCATGGATTCTTGGTGACGCCATCGTTGCGCTGGATTAGGTTGCCGGCTGTGTCGAAGCAGATGCCGTGACTGCTTGTGCCGGGAGCTTCGCTCACGGTGCCGTCGGGCTTGAGAATCACGAGAGCGCTTGTGGTGTAGTTGTTGGCATAGAAGATGCCGTCTTTACTGATTGCGGCTTGTTGGGCCGATTTGAATGGCGAGCCATCGGCCTCAAGCCCCGAGGGAAAATTTACAGGCAAGTTCCCTTTCTCCCTCGTGTAGGAAAACAATGTGTCAACCACCACTTCGAGCGGCTCCAGTGGTTCCACGATAGAGTTCCAGTCGATATCTTCAAGCTCAGGCATTTCACTGGGCATTAGATAGTCGCAGGTAATCATTGCCACACCCATCTCGCCATAAAGTTTGTAGTTGGCAAGTGAATTAACGGTCCATACGGCAACGTCAAGACCTTTGTCGTGGAATCTCTTCACGGTGTACTTGTCTAAGCAGCCAGCCTCGATGCTTGGCATCAAGCCCCATTGCACAATCCAGTCGAAATGTGTCGACCAGTTGCTGTTGCACAGGAACTGGCACTTGAGAGCGGGGAAGTTGGTGCGCACATATTCAAGTGAGTTACGCATCGACGTGAGGATTATGGCCTTGTGAGTAAGTCCTTTCTCCTCGATAAGAGCTGCCAGCCCGGGGAAGTTGCTCATGTCGTTGTTGTTGATGCCGGTGGTCCACTTTAGTTCCACCACAGGTATCACATCTTTCTCGACGCAGATGTCGAGATACTCGGCGACGGTGCAGATGTGTCCTGTGTAGGTCACGCCGCCACGTGTCTGTGTATAGGTCTCGGCTTGCAGTTGTGCCAAGGTGGCATTGGCGACGGTGAGGTTTCCGCCCACAGCATTGGTGGTCTCATCGTGGCTTATCACATAGTACCCGTCGGCAGTGACGCGCACGTCACACTCCAATCCTTGATAACCATAATGGTCCACACCGTTGTTGTAGGCTTCAACGGTGTTCATCACTCCCATATAACTGCCCCGATGGCCAATGAAGATGGGTTTCCATGCCCATGTGCTTATTGTACAGGCAAGGGTGAGAATTGTAAGTATAAATCTTTTCATGCTCGGTAGGTTAGAGGTTTTAATATTTAATGCCGTAAAAATAATGAATTCAATCGTGACTTGCAAGGTTTTTAGAAGAATATTTTGTCGGGTTGGGCAGTTTTATTAAATTTGCGAAGATATTATTTTCATATAATCAATTTTGACATTAATCAACAATAAATTAAGGAATATGAAACATCTATCGAGGATTTTTACTGTCACGCTTGTGGCGTTGATTGTTGCTGCGGCATGGAGCCCGGCACAGGCACAAAGGAGACGTTCAAATGCAAAGCCTGCGGCAGCGAGCAAGCCCAAGCAGCAGGAGGCAAGTGCGCCAATGGATAAATACAATGGTCTTGCAGAGAAATTACGCGAAAAAGCTCAGCTTTTTACTGTTAATGGTGTTAAATTTACAATGATACAAGTTGAAGGCGGCACTTTCACTATGGGCGCTACGCCCGAACAGGGCGGTGATGCTTGGGATATCGAGAAACCCGCTCACCGTGTGACCTTGAGTTCTTTCTCTATAGGCCAGACCGAGGTGACCCAGGAGCTGTGGGAGGCTGTGATGGGCAGCAATCCGAGTCGCTTTGAGGGAGCAAAACTCCCTGTGGAGTACGTCTCATGGAACGACTGTCAGGTATTTATCGAAAAGCTGAACGCGCTGACTGGCTTGAACTTCAGCCTGCCCACCGAGGCGGAGTGGGAGTATGCCGCCCGTGGCGGCAATAAGAGCCAGGGCTACAAGTACAGCGGCAGCAACAATCTTGACGATGTGGCGTGGTATGATGGTAATAGCGGCAGAACGACTCATGATGTAGCCACCAAGCGGGCCAACGAGCTTGGCATCTACGACATGAGCGGCAATGTGTGGGAGTGGTGCCAAGATTGGTATGGATGGGATTATTACAGCAGCTCGCCATCTTCCAACCCCACCGGCCCTGCATCGGGCTCTCGCCGCGTGTACCGTGGTGGCAGCGGGCTCAACAGCGCCGGGGGCTGCCGTGTAGCGTATCGCAGCGGGAACTTCGCTGGCATCCGCTACAACTACCTCGGCTTTCGCCTTGCTCTCTAGTTCTACCCCTCTCAAAAGAGAAAGAACATGAATGAGTGGTTTGTCTAAAAAGGCAGCATGTGCATAGCAAACCACTCATTCATGCTAATAGCGGGCCGAAGTTTCCCCTTTTGTGGGTATGTCAAAATAGAGGAGTCACGCTATGCGTGAGAAATTATTCAAATTTCCCCAAATCCAACAAATAATTAATTTTCTTGAAACCAATAAATTAAATGATGTTTGATGTATTATGATTTGTTGGAGTTGAGTTGTGCATGATGGCTTCACCACCGCATCAAGTGGCATATAAACAAAGAGAGAGTGACAAAATAAAGAAGTCACTCTCTCTTAATATTATGAGGTTTAATATTAATCCTCAACTACTCCAAGCAGAACGTTGTAGACAACTGTAACATCTACTGAAGTTATGTCTCCGTCACCGTTTTGGTCACCGTTTACCATGCCCTCGGTTTCACCATTGAGGAAGTAGTTATAGAGGATAGTGATATCCACTGTGTTAACCTCGCCGTCACCGTTCACGTCGCCAACAACAACATCTTGTGAAGTGGCCTTAGAGTAAACGATAGTCATCTTAGGCAGGAAGTTGGTTGTGAAGTTGTTGCCAGTTCCACCCCAGTAGCAAGTAGCTGTAGGAACACTCTGCTCCTCGCCATGGAAGTAAGTTCTTGACCAATTACCCTTCACAGTGCAAAGGGTTTGAACTGCCAAGTTACCACCCTCATAGAGGAATGGCTCGTTGAAAACGTACTCAAGAACCTCGGCGCCACCAGCAAGCTCAGTAGTAGCTACGGTGGTAAGTTCGGTAACGAGGTTTGAAGGAACAGCGATAGCCGATTCGGTAACATACTCGGTCTCGTCGGTAACCTTAAGACTCAACTCAGTAGCTCCACCTGTGAAGGCCATAGCAGCTGTTGGATAGAACTTGATACCGGTAATCTTATAGCCCACAACCTCGGCGAGCTTCTCGGCAGGATAAAGCATCTGTGACCTTGTGCCCACGTTATCCATGTAGTAGCCATAGATTGGGAAATACTCATTGTTTATTTCGCCATCACAAATGGTAACTTCAACCTCATTGACAGCAACAGCCTTCAAAGTAACTTCGGTAGTACCAGCCTCACCGCAGTTGATTGTAAAGGTAGTGTTGTAGTCGGCAATCTCAGTTGGAGCGAACTTAACTGGGATAACAACCTGCTCGTTCTTAGCAATCTCGGTAGCAGTGTAGGTTGTGCTGAAAGGAGCAGCAAGACCCTCGACAACTGGAGTTACGGCATTGTTGCCACGATTCTTGACAGTAATCTCCATAGTCTTGAAGGTGTCAATGTTGATTCTTCCAAAGTCAAGAGCTTCGGGAGAAACCTTCACTGCATAGTCGGCAGTCTCAGTCTCATAGGTGAAAGTAGTCTTGGGCACGAAACCAAAAGTCTCACTGCGAGAGAACGATAATTTAAGAGTGTTGTTCTCACCATAGAAATAAGAAGAACCATAACCACCACCAGTAGTAACCTTGGTCTCAAGCACGAGGTTTCCACCTTCATAATCGAATGGATCGTCAAAGATAATCTCCATCTCGGTAGATCCCTTCTCAGGTGCCACTTGTCCAGTCTTCACAACAGTAAGACCAGTGATAGCGGTAGCTGTTTCAAATTGTGTCTGCTCAGTGATACCTAACGAAACATCGTAAGCTCCAAGAGAAAACTGAGTGCCACTGCTATTGAGGTAAAACTTCAGTGCAGTGATTTTTGTTCCCTGCAGGTCTTCAAGCATTTCGGCAGGATAAATTACTTGTGAGATTGTACCAGCTGCATCATACCACAAAGTGTTGATGGGTACTTTTGTGTTTGTTGACTGATTGTCGGCAACAGTCAGTGTTCCTTGGGCAAATGCAGAAGCTCCGCAAAGTGCCAAGGCGCACATCGAAAGTAAAAATTTTTTCATTTTTGTGATAAAAATTTGGTTTATAAATATAAATTGGTTTAGCTGTTATCATTATATCAAAATAATAATAAAAGCAATCTCGTTTAGGCTCTCGGTTTAAAAACCGGGTACAAAATTACAAAACAGCTTGCTCATAAACAAGAATATTTGTTTAGTTGTTGTTTTTTTTGTAATTTTGTGGATTAATAAACCATAAAAATATATAGTATGATTAAGAGAATATTCCAAGTGAGTGGCATGAAATGTGTTAACTGCAAAGCTAAAGTGGAAGGTGCTATCAAGGCATTAGATGGCGTGGCCGATGCAGTTGTAAGTCTTGAGGATGCTAATGTCACTGTCGATTATGACGAGTCGCAGGTCACTCCACAAGATATGAAAGACGCCGTCGACGACCTTGGGCGCTTTGAGATGATACTGTAATGCGCAAGACTGTCCCTGTCATAGGAATGGCATGCTCGGCTTGTTCGGCCAACGTGGAGAACAAGCTGAATTCGATAGAAGGAATCAATGAGGCAAGTGTGAACCTTGTTGGTCGCACCGCACTCATTGATTTTGATCCATCGCGTGTGTCGCTTCAGGAGATAAAAAAGCAGATAAGCGACATAGGCTATGACCTCGTGATTGACGACCAGCGTAGCGTTCAGGAGATCGAGGATCGAGAGTGGAAGCTGCTTCGCCGCAAGACAATTCTGTCATGGCTGTTTGCGGTGGCTGTGATGTGCCTTTCGATGGGATTAATAAACGTGGGAGGGCATGATGCCGCCAATCAATTGTCTCTTGTTCTTGCTTTGGCAAGCATCGTGGTGTGTGGTCGTCAATTCTATGTTGCTGCCTTCAAGCAACTAAGGTATGGCACGGCAAGCATGGATTCTCTTGTCACCTTGTCGACTGCGATTACGTTCTTGTTCAGTGCATTCAACACCTTCTGGGGCGATGCGACATGGAGTGCTCGTGGTATTGTGTGGCACACTTATTTTGATGCCGTGACAATGATTATAGCCTTCGTCCTTACAGGCCGACTGATTGAGGAGAAAGCCAAGGATAGTACTGCAAGCAGCCTGCGTCAGCTCATGGGGTTGTCACCCAAGACTGCCCGTGTGGTACAAAAGAAGAAACCTGTCGATGGTGATGAAACAGGGGAAATGGTTCCTATCTCAACGATTGAGAAAGGCGACATACTCGAAGTGCGTGCCGGTGAGAAGATTCCTGTTGATGGTGAGGTGACATGGGCCACAAGCTTCATGACCGATGATGCTGCCTACGTTGACGAGAGCATGATTACCGGTGAACCAACACCTGCCGTTAAACGTGAAGGTGATAAGGTGCTCGCAGGGACTATTCCAAATCAAGGACGATTTCGCATGCGTGCGCGGCAGATTGGGGATGATACAGCTCTGTCGCAGATTATAGCCATTGTTCAACAGGCTCAAGGCTCAAAAGCACCCGTTCAACGACTTGTCGACAAGGCTGCGAGCGTGTTTGTCCCTGTTATATTGTCACTGGCATTGCTCACATTGGTTATATGGTTAATAGTTGGAGGTCTGGGCGCAATGCCTCAAGCCATTATGTCGGCAGTTTCGGTGCTGGTTATTGCATGCCCATGCGCAATGGGTCTTGCTACTCCCACTGCATTGATGGTGGGCATGGGCATGGCTGCCGAGAACCAAATTCTTATCAAAGATGCCACAGCACTTGAGCTGCTTCATAAAGTTGATGCTCTTGTAACCGACAAGACAGGAACGTTGACCATCCCTAACAAGGACGTGGTGGATTTCACCCGCGCCAATGATATGGCACTTGATGAGCGTGAGACATTGAAACCTAATGCACGAGTTGCGATCGCTGAGTTGAAGCAAATGGGCATTGATGTTCATCTTCTAAGCGGTGATAAAGATGAAGCTGTAAAATATTGGGCGCAAAAAGCTGGTATCGAACATTATCAAAGCTGTGTGTTACCTGGCGACAAAGAGCAACTCGTGAAACAGTTGCAGGGCGAAAACAAAACAGTGGCAATGATGGGTGATGGCATCAATGATACCCAAGCTTTGGCTCTTGCCGATGTGAGTATAGCTATAGGTACCGGCACTGACGTTGCTATGGATGTCGCTCAGGTCACTCTTATGGGAGAAGACTTGATTAATCTGCCCAAAGCAGTGAGCCTGAGCCGTAGCACAGTGAAGATGATTTGGCAAAACCTGTTTTGGGCGTTCATCTATAACCTTGTGTGTGTACCTCTTGCTGCTGGTGTGCTTTATCTGTTTGGGATCGACTTCCTAATTACCCCTATGTGGGCCTCAGGATTGATGGCAATGTCGAGCCTTTCGGTCGTTCTCAACAGTTTGCGATTGAAATATAAGAAAATATAATAACAATATAGCGATATGAAACCATTGATTTTTGTGAGCAACGATGACGGATACAACTATCCTGGTATTAAAGCACTTGTTTCGGTGGCAAGGGAGTTTGGTGATGTGATAGTGGCATCACCATTGAACCATCAGAGTGGCAAAGCCTCTTCAATCACGATGGCAGAACCGTTGCGCGTGTTCAAAAAGAAAGAAGAGCCAGGGCTCACAGTTTATGTAGTTAATGGCACTCCAACCGATTGTGCAAAACTTGGACTTGGTGTGCTGGTTGGCAACCGCAAAGTTGATTTGGTCCTCTCGGGTGTGAATCATGGTTTCAATCATGGGAACAGCGTGCTTTATAGTGGCACTCTTGGCGTTGTTATGGAAGCGTCGATGGCTGGTTTGCCAAGCATTGCCTTCAGTTATGGGGACTACGCTTTTGATGCCGATTTCACATCTTGCCAGCCCATAATGCGTCATGTGATTAGAAAAGTTCTTGACAACGGATTGCCCAAGTATGTGTGTCTCAACGTCAATATTCCGGTTGTTGAAGACGGCATCAAAGGAATGAAGATGGCCGTCTCGGCACCAGGTAGATGGACCAACACTTGGGAGCATCGTGTTGATCCACGAGGTGGCGACTATTATTGGATGCTTGGTGACTATGAAGAAGACAATCCCGAAGACAACCGCACCGATTTTTACTGGCTTCGTCGTGGTTATGCCACCTTGACACCAATACACATTGATCAGACCGATTTTGATTCGCTAAAACTGATAGAGGAGAAGATCTTGAAAGATTAGTAACAGAGCCAGATTTTTAGTCGGGCTCTACAGTTACTATGGTATTGTATCTCGCATACCAGAGATATCCTTTCATGTGCTTTTTATCTTCTCCTATCATTGTGAGTAAGTCCATATATTTTCTTACCTTACTGGAGTGATTGCTAACGGTTTCGGTGTCCTTTTTC
Source organism: uncultured Prevotellaceae bacterium (assembly GCA_947167995.1). Taxonomy (GTDB): domain Bacteria; phylum Bacteroidota; class Bacteroidia; order Bacteroidales; family Muribaculaceae; genus Sodaliphilus. Next base: position 23,810 of record CAMVKS010000009.1, on the reverse strand, counting down.
TGTCCGAATTTATAATCTATCACAAGAATATCCCCATCGGGAGTTTTTACTATTCTGTCGGGCCTGTTGTGTACAATTATAGTGTTTCCGTCGGCATCGGTATCTTTTGAGCTGATGGTCCTCTCGTTCATTACACTGTTGGCATCATCAAACCAGGTTGTCAATATCTTGTCTTTTTTGATAGTATCAATCAGGTTGATGAAACGTTGTTGATTCCAATAGTCATTGTCATTGAAAAGACCGTTCAATTGTGCATGTCGAAGAGCTTTATCAAAATCGTTGCATGAAGAAATGAGACTGAATATAGCGTGCATCTTGATACCTTCGTTCTTGGCTGCAGTTGTGTTGTTGAGCCTGATGTAAACAGGCATCGACTTAGATCCTACAACATAGTTAGGCATTTTGGCGGTTTTCACATTACGATCACTTTTTGATCTCTTTTTATTATAATCTGCATTGTTCTCTTCAATTGTGGTTTCTTGTCCATAGAAGAATGATTTTACCGTCATTACCTCGGTGCAGTTTTCTTCGTACTGATCACTGCTGTAGCTTAAACCAATTTCTTTACTTGAAAAACTGGTTTCATTAAGCATTAGAGTAGGAATGTAATTCAGCAACAGTTTTTCACTGTTTTTGATGATGTCTTTAGGCGTTTCATTATTTGTGTCTTCGGCAATAACAAACACATGTAACTCATCTTCAGGACGTGTGAAGGCTACATACATTTTGTTTAGATTGTCGATAAGACATCGCTCGCGCTCGTTATCAATTTGAGTCTTGAAGAGTTGAGTGTTGGCGGCTTTGCTCGTAGAAACCGGAATGAGAGGAGGCAATATCTTGTCATTGTCTTTACCAATATCGTCAATGGGTTTTCCTGTTGAGTTGCCGTGAAGCCATTCTTCCCTATTAATCCAATAAAGTTTCTCGTCTTTAATGAGTTCCCAGTTGGTAAAAGGCACGATAACACATTTAAACTCAAGTCCTTTTGCTTTGTGTATGGTCATGACATTCACTGCATCGGAGCTCGATGGTGAACTTACTGCCAACTTGTCCTTCTTGGTATCCCAAAAATCAAGAAACTCTTTTATTGTTCCGCTATTGTGTTGATTGCAGAAGTCGTTGACAATATTGAGGAATGCAATGATGAAAGAATTCTCTATCTTACCATTGGTTGAGGCATCATTAACTTGAGGTAAAATATATTTTGCTATTATCTTATCAACGATATTTGTGAGGTTGGTGAGCTGGCTTTTTTTGTCAGGCATTACTTCTTGTGTTATTCTCGAGTAAGCTTCAAGTCTTTCGGGAATGCTTAAATCCTTGTTTAATGCATCTTTTTCAAAGCATTGCAGCAACACCTTTCCAGGAGTGAGATCTTGGCTTGCATTCTGCATCACAGTTTGGAACTCATGTAGCACGTTATATTGTTTCTGCCTTGAAAGCCTGTTGTTCAGGAATTTGTTGAAATCCTTGTTGTCATCTATCTGCTCTTGATTTTCAGTTATTCGAAATTGAGTGGCATCAAGAAATTGAAGCATGCTGATTATGAGTCTTACCGATGGCGAGTTTTTCAATAATAATGACTCACTCGACACAATATTGATGTGACGAGAATCGTTGTTGTCAATGAGATTCTCGTTGTATTGTAAGATATATTCGACAACATCATCACCCTCTTTGTTGGTTCCAACGAGCACTGCAATGTCCTTCATCTTGTAACCTCGGCTTCTCAAGGTGTTGATATAGTTAGGTAATGCCTTGCAGATAGATTGTTTTGCCTCGTTGTTGCCAGTGGGTTTGACAAAATTGAAGCATACATATCCTTGCTTTCCGGTTGCCTTGACGTTTTGTTCAATATTGGCATAGGTTCTTTTTAAAGAATTGAACTTTTCCTCGTCGGGGCAGTAGTAGTCTATTATTGTCTTAAAGAATGTGTTGTTGAAATTGACTATTGCAGGTTGGCTTCGGTGGTTATCAGAGAGAGGCGAATTATTGGCATATTCCTTGAAATCTTTGGCCAACTCATCCCTCAAGAGGCCAGGGTCGCTATTCCTGAATCGATATATCGACTGTTTCTCGTCACCGATTATGAGATTGCTATTTCCATTGTCACAACTCTCCTGAAGCAATGGCTTGAAGTTTTTGTATTGCTTGCGGCTGGTATCTTGAAACTCATCAATCATGTAATGATAAAATTTGGTTCCAGCATGCTCATATATAAAGCTTGCGCCACTGTCAAGCACTTTCTCTATAAGTTCATTAGTATCGGCAATTAGTATGCTGTTGGTGTCCTTGCGATATTGTTCAAGCTTCTCGTCAATTTTGCCAAGAAGTCCTAAATTCCAAATATTGTCGCCAATGCTTTGGAAGAACCGCATCATGTCCCAATGATATAACGTGGCCTTGGTAAGTTTGTTGAACTCTTTACAATCGTTTGGGGTAATGGTGTTTCTAAAAGCGTTCAAAACAATGCGTTTTGTAAGAGTCTCGCTTTCATTTGCGTAGTTGCGAAGCGTTTTGTCCATGCTTGAATTTGAAAGGGAGGAAATGTCATCAACTCCTTTGTAGAAAGTATAGACAATGTTTCTTTTATTGATATTATCTTCGTAAAGCGATCTGTTATTTAAAAAAGGCTTATACTGGCTGATGCAATTTCCCAACTGGGTTTTATGAAAATCTCTCTTTTCGTAGATGGCTTTCTTGAACGTCGCCACATTAGATAGAGTTTCCCCGTTGCCTATGTCTTTTAAATATTCTACAATATCATCATGATGCTCTCTGAAGAATTCTTTATAAATATATTTTGCGAAGGACTCTATATTTTCGGAACGGCCAAAGAAATCCCAACTCTTGTTCTGAGATATATTATTGGTAATGAAATCTTTAACCCAATTGTCTATCGCCTTTTGGTCGGCTTTGTCGCCACCAAGATCGAGCAAGAAATCGTGAACAGCAACCGAAGTGGCATATTCTTCGTCGAGCTGCACTTCGTAGCTGTAGTCTCGATCCAGTTCTCGTGCAAAATTGCGAAGTATGCTTTGAAAAAACGAATCTATAGTTGAGACGTTAAAACAGCCATAATAGAACAGGATACCGCATAGTGCTTCTTTAGCAGCCAGTGTTACCTGACTAAAATCGTTATAAATAAAGTGGGTTTTGAAATAGTCAACATAATCCCCTTTACCATTACTTAGAGCAAAAAGCTGTTTTATAATTCGCTCCTTCATCTCGTTTGTTGCTTTGTTGGTAAACGTGATGGCAAGGATGTGGTTATAAAAGTCGTTCCTTTCGCGGATTTTATATTTCGGCTCGTTAGAAACATTGGCGTTGTCGTCTAAAACCCCAATGAGATTTGTGATATAGGTGCGTGCTAAAGTGTAGGTTTTGCCTGAACCAGCCGAGGCTCTGATGATATTTAATTCGCCTTTTCCCATTGTCAGATGATTAAATTATTCTTACTTTTAGTCCTAAACCTTTGAGGTAGTTTAATGCTCTGTCACGCATGTCACCTTGCAAGAGAATCTCTTCGTCACGCGAAGAACCTCCCACGCCACATTCTTTCTTTAACATTGTGGCGAGATTCTTGATTGAATCTTCATCGAGATTGAGGTTAGCGATAATTGTAGCCGTTTTCCCTTTTCTTCCTTTTTTATCAAGGATGATGTCAATAATCTTCTTGCCTTGTTGCTCCTGTATTGATGGATTATCTTGATTTTCTTCGTGTGTGTCTTGTGGTTCACTGGGCTCAATGTTGAAGGCTTCACCAAGTATAGATTTCCAATCTTTGCTTTCCATTATATTATCGTTAATAATGATTATTTTTTTGTTTTCAAAATTACTACTTTTTTCTCAATAATACAAGTTTTTTTTGTGAAGTAAGCAATGATATATAATTGTCTATTTATAGTGAATTGAAAAAATAAATAAAAAATAATGCATATTTATATGAAAATATTGATAAAAAATTTGTTGATAACAAAAACTTTTATTAATTTTGCAAGTGGAAAACTAATGGTGAGTAACTATCGATTTGTTTTATTGATAATTAGGACTGTTTAAGACAATACTAAGCAATCATTTATTTAAACGACAATATTAACTCTTCTTTATGAAGAACTATATAACTATTGAATTTAAATAAAATAAATTCTGCAATTTAGCATAGATTAATTTAGTTACTAATGTGATAAGTTTGGTTTATTAAGACAGAGAAAACAGAAGCGAGTCGTGAGACCCGCTTCTGTTCAGTTATATATATTGTCAATATTTGTGTTCTGTAATGAAAAGAATAACGAATAATTATTCACTTTCATCATACCATCTGCTCTTGATGATCATCTCACTTATGCGCCACGCTTGTTGTTGTCTCGAGAGAAGAGGGCTTGACCCCACAGTTGCTAAAGGTGCTGTCGCTACTGAATGTAGATCATTGCGCAATACACTGTAGCCTAAACCTCTCCACTTTTGATTGTTGAGTCCCATAAGGTCTATGATAGTAGGGTAGATGTCGATCTGCCCAATGGGGCCTTCGATAAATCCGTTCTGCCCGGAGTTAATAGCAATGAACACGCAATCATCTCCCATGCGGTCAATTGATGGCCTGCCTTTAGGAGAATCGTCAACCATCTCATTGTGATCGCTAACTATAACAATCATAGTGTTCTCATAGATTTCCTGTTTTTTTATGTTCTCAAGAAACTCGGAAAAAGCATTGTCAAATGCGTTGCAGCATTCTAAATAGCATCTCACTTCGGATGTGTAAAGGCCAGTTTTCTGAACCCATGTGGTGGGCTCCATAGGCGAATCGTAAGGATGATGCATGCCAGCTGTGGCAATAAGAGCGAGGAACGGTGATTTGTGTTTGGGTAGAAGTTCCGAAACTTCGTCGAGAAGTGCTTTGTCGAGCTTATAACCATTGTTTTTCATCAAATCCTTTATCTGCTCTTTCCCATAGAACTTATTGTAGCCATAGTTTTTTGAAGTGTTTTTTACATTCCATAAAGAGGGCTCGTCGCAACACGCATAGAAGGTGTCGTATTCATCTAACGACTTGGCGAGAGTAGGATATGGCACATCTCCAAAAGTGTTGGCAACTGCTTGCGTAGTTAGAGGCAGCAGGCCAGTGTTGTACATGAAAATACCATCGCTTGAACGCCCATTTTTCACCTGTGATTTCATTTTGGTGCACACCAAGTTGTTTACAGTGTCTCGGCAAATGGCATTTAGAGTAGGAGTCACCTCCTGACCATTGAGCTCGAGGTCTATAACCCACGAGTTAAGCGATTCAACAACTATCAGTATCACATTCTTCCCTCGTGCAGTGGAAAAATCATCGTCATTGTATCTGGGTTGATCGTTCATGAACTTTATTACATCTTTCTTTTCTTCGGGCGAGAGGGTCGTCTTGTTGAAGATAGATGTATAGGCACAATAAACATTATATGGAATGACACCATTGATGTTTACATAGTCTCCTTGCTTGGTCCACATGACACAATAATCATTGGTGAGCTGTTGCTGAAAGTCTTGAGTTTCGGAGTCGTCATGATAGTGCCAAGCGCTAACTCCAAGCCGAATGCCTGCAAAAACGATAAGACTTACCAAAGCAAGTACTATTCGTTTCCACAACTTTTGCTGACTGTTTTCGATTCCATGTTTGAACCAGATTCTGTAAACAATATATAGCAAAACGGGAGGTAACAATACTTCGAGGACCGAAACTCTAAATGCTCCGGCAGTGCTCTTGATAAGTGTGCCTCCCACATTCTCGGCCAGCAGGAATGACGACAATGGCATCATGTCGCGGTAGGTGGGCATGTACAGGAATTGTGCCAGGCACCATATCGTGACAAGAAACATTACCAACCATTGCCACTTGCGCCACTTGGGTTTCAATGCAACGTATGGTAGCAATAAGATCACCACATCGGCAGTCAAGTTCAATGCAAGATGTGATATTGTTTTAATGTTTAAATGGCTGAGCCAATTAATATCGGAAATCTTGTTGAAATGATATTCTACTGCCAGCAGTTGAATCATAAGACATAATGCCGCTAACAGATAAAACCACAATGTGGAGTTCTTTATGAGTCTTTTTTTGAATGGCTTCATGAATGCAAAGGTAATAAATTTTGCGCTAAACCATAATGGAAGGGCACAAAAAAAGCATCACATTCTCATGTTGAGAACGGGATGCTCGTTTTTTCGTTATCAAATAGTGATATTAGCCTTCGCTAATAGCCTCGTTAGGACATGCCTCAGCACAAGAACCGCAGCTGATGCAGGTGTCTGGGTCAATTACATAGATGTCACCCTCGCTGATAGCGCCTGTTGGGCACATATCCATGCAAGTTCCACATGCTACACAGTCGTCACTAATTACGTATGCCATAATAGAAATAAATTAAAATAGTTAAGTAAAAAATATTATTTGTCTTGTAAACAGCTGCAAAATTACATCTTTTATTTTAATAAGACCAAATTTTTTGCAACTATTTTTAGTCCTAAATGCAAAAATAATGCCAAATGTTAAACTTATCTCATTGAGTAGGCTCATTTGAGCCGTTGGTGTTGATAGTGGCTTTGTCTGAAATCTTGTCAACATCTTCTTTTTTCAAGTTCACTTTCACATGGTCGAAGCCTTCGCCATAAACCCCCTTGATCTTAGCTTGCGATACAAAAGCGTCGGGGTCGATCGCCTTTATAATGCGGAAGATGTGCATGCTTTCATAGTTGCGGCTCATCACAAGCAGGATTGTCGCTTCCTGTTGTGTGTACCATCCGGTGCCGGTAAGCACTGTGCATCCTCGATGGGCCTCCTGTGTAATGGCATCGGCAATTTCTTTCCATTTCTTGGAGAATATCATGAATTGTACACTTTGTCGGTTGCTGTCGATGACCATATCGGCAGCTATTGAGCATATAAACATGAAAATGAGACCATATACTATCTTGTCGAGAGTGTGAAATATGAGATAGCTCGAACTGATGATAAGCATGTCGACATATATCATTGTGCGCCCAAACGAGATGTTGCTGTGCTTGGTCACCATGGCGGCAATGATGTCGGTGCCAGCAGAGCTTCCATTGTGTGTGAACACGATCCCTAACCCCATTCCGCAAAGAACGGCACCAATTATAACATTCATGAAGGGTTGCTGGGCAACAATAGGTTCCTTGAACAACGGCACCATAATGCCTAACAATAGCGTGGCAATTGTGGCTCCTATTATAGTGCGAATGACAAACTGCTTGCCAACTGTCCTGAATGCTATAGCAAGCAAGATGGCATTTATGACATAGTAAGTGATGGCAACATTCCATTCGAATCCAAAATATAGCAGTGAGGCAAGACCAGTGACACCGCCAGTGACAATCTTCTCGGGAAGCAGAAAAGCCGAGTAGCCAAAGCAGTAACACAATAATCCCACTGTGATCATGAGGTAATCCTTGACATGGGTTACAATGTTGTTGTTAATCTTTCCCATAAAACGTGATTTTTACTTGTTCAATTTTTTCGGCAAAATTAGTGATAATTTTGTTACTACTCATAACATGAGCCACAGATATAACACTTTTATCGATAAAAAATACAGGTAGGACTTGTTACCTACCTGTTTTATTCCTCGCGGAGTGACCGAGATTCGAACTCGGGAACCGCTTGTGACGGTTACACGCTTTCCAGGCGTGCCTCTTCAGCCACTCGAGCACCACTCCATTAGCTAAAAGCGGTGCAAAGTTAATGATTTTTTCTTGAAATTTTAGAAATTCTTCTTATTTTTGTGCCTATGAAAGAAAAAAACACAAAAAAAGAGCTCACAACCATTCCTGCCGATGATCTTTTGATAAAGGATTTTTATCAAGATGTACTTGACCTATTGCCCTATACACCTAATGATGGACAGGTCGAGGCACTTGCGGCATTTTCACATTTTTTATTTATTGGCGAAGAGCGTAGTGTTTTTTTGCTAAATGGATATGCGGGAACGGGAAAGACTTCTCTCATGGGAGTTGTCGTTCAGGTTCTCACACGACGTGGTATTAAGGTAGTGCTACTTGCTCCAACAGGTAGGGCTGCTCAGGTGTTCAGTGAATATTCACATCGTGCGGCATTTACAATTCACAGAAAGATATATCGACAAGACAGCTATTTATCGCAAGGATTCAGTCTCGCAGAAAACAAACATAGCAACACAATATTTATCGTCGATGAGGCTTCGATGATTGCCAACTCATCAACCGAAGGTTCGTTCTTCGGTTCTGGTCACTTACTTGACGATCTGGTTCAATATGTCTATAACGGCAACGGCTGCAAGCTCATGCTCATGGGAGACGGTGCACAACTTCCACCAGTGGGACAAAGCGAGAGTCCCGCCCTCAACAGCGACGTGATGAGTGGGTATGGTTTAACTCCCTATAACATCACACTCACCCAGATTGCACGTCAAGCAGCCGATTCAGGTATTTTGCAAAATGCTACCATTGTCCGTAATATTATCAACAGCGATGTGCTTGAAGTGCCTAAGCTTAGCTTGGCGCAATATCCCGATATAGAATCGCTTTCGGGAGAGTTTCTGCTTGAGACCCTGAGCGACTCCTATGAGCGAGATGGTATTGAAGAGACAGTGATCATTACTCGTAGTAACAAAAGAGCCACTTTATATAATAATGGTGTTCGCAACACGATATTATATCGCGAAGAGGAATTGAGTATAGGCGACATTCTGCTTGTGTCGAAAAACAACTATTATTGGAGTAATGACTATGATAATATAGACTTCATTGCCAACGGTGATGTTATGATAGTTAAACGTGTCTGGGGAGAGATTGAGCAAGCCTACGGCCTCCAGTTTGCCAATGTGACAGTAGAGTTTCCCGACCACAACCATACCGAGATGGACGTAAAGATTGTTATTGATAGTTTGCAAAGCAGTACTCCCGCATTAACTGCTGCACAAAACGAACGCCTATATAATGAAGTCCTCAATGAGTGTACAGGTAATAAATCGGAACGATATGCACAAATGAAAAAACACCAATATTTCAATGCACTTCAGGTGAAGTTTGCCTATGCAGTCACGTGCCACAAATCTCAGGGCGGACAATGGAAGAATGTTTTTGTGGACATGGGTGGAATCATGCCTGAGGCTTTGAGTACATTAGATTTCCTGCGTTGGCTCTACACAGCCATGACTCGAGCTGAGAAAAGAGTGTTTCTTATCAACTGCCCCTTATCGGTAGAGTGACCAATGATAGTATAATTGCAACTCATCAAGAGCTTTCAATTGGAGGAATGCGTTGGACGGAATCTTTTTACGGAACTTTTTAGGGCTCTTTTACAAGTTTTTTTCAAAATAACTTGCAGATTTCGTGATTTTTGCTGAATTTTGTAGGTTAAAATCATAAATATGAGAATCAAATATATAATACTGTTGGCATTGTGGTTAATGGCCCTGACTGTTCATGCGGGGGATTTTGCCAGTGGAGGATTGGTTTATAGTTTCAGGCCTCAATTTGGAGAAGTTGAGGTTGATGATAATATTATTGATGGGCTGAACGCTTATGAAGGCATTTATATAATTCCCGAAATTGTTAATTTTGAAGGTGAGAATTATACTGTCACTGCGATTGCCGAGGGTGCTTTTGCACACTCAAAAATTACTGAGGTTTTGATTCCCAACTCAGTAACCCAGATTGGTGCCGAGGCATTCTTGGAATGTGACAAACTTGTGAATGTTACACTGCCTTTATATATTTCTGAAATCCCACGCGAATGTTTCCTCGGGACAGCATTGGTAAACATTGCGATACCCGAGGGCGTGAAAAGATTGGGCTATGCGTCGTTTGAGTCATGTCATTATCTTCACACGGTGATGCTGCCATCGACGCTAAATCTAATTGATGCTTATGCATTTAATGATTGCCATAATCTTTATGAAATCTACAGCGCTGCACATCATCCACCCAAAGCAAGTGGATGGGGGATTTTCACTGGCACGCATAATGTGGACTTGGTTGTTGCCGATTATGAAGCAATTGACGCCTACAGTACTGACAAGACATGGGGTGATGATAAATTGTTTACACTTTACCCTAACGAGGACGTCTATCTTTCTTCACTACCAGAAGGAGAAGTTTTCATGCAAAATTGGCAGCGTGTGCCACTGGGCAATTATCTTGCCTATAAGATATATGACGAGAATGATGAGTTTGTAGCCCTCACTGCCGCCGACAATTGTTACTTGCCGGCACTTGACCATGATGCTACCTATACAATTGTGCCCACAACAATGATGGGTGATAGCGACCCATTTCAGGTCACGGTGGCGATGACTACTGGCATTGAGCAGTTTGTTGACGAAGCCTTCCCAGTTGAGCCAGACCCAATTATTGTCACACATTTTGGCTCGTTATATATCTATGGCGACAACTATGGCAAGTTGGTTAGCGTCTGGGATATGAACGGACGTCTTTATTATCAACGAATTTCAAGTGATTCAGAGATGATAGATTTGCCCCGCAACCGAGTCTATATTGTTAGAGTGGGTAACTATGTTAAGAAAATTTTCTTGTAGATAATGAAAATGAGTCCAAATTCAGATATCGACGAGAAATATATGCGTTTGGCATTGACACTTGCCAAAGAAGCGGCCGAGCGTGACGAAGTCCCAATCGGTGCAGTGATAGTGTGCCAGGGTAAGATTATCGCGCGTGGGTACAATCTCACAGAGACTCTCACCGATGTTACAGCTCATGCCGAAATGCAGGCAATAACATCAGCAACATCATTCTTGGGAGGGAAATATTTGATAGATTGCACTCTTTATGTCACTGTTGAACCTTGCTTGATGTGCGCAGCAGCACTTGGCTGGAGCCAGATATCGAGGATTGTTTACGGCGCCCCCGACGAAAAAAGAGGTTATCACATGTTTTGTGATAATCCATTTCATAAAAAGACCCAGATAGAGGGTGGCGTTCTTGAGCAAGAGTGTGCAATGCTCATGACCGACTTTTTTAAGAAAAAACGGAAAAACCAATAATCATGAAAACTGTATCTAAGAATTTTCTTTTGCTTACAATGTTTTTGGCAGTAACCTTGTTGTTGCCAGCCAAAGATGTAGTGACTCAATCTGTCCCCAGCATCTATGACAAGGCTATTGCCGATGCCGAGAAAAAGAATGCCATAGTCGATACTGTCGAGGTGATGAGTACAAAGATGGGACGTGTTATTAAAAACACTATTGTGCTGCCAGCACAATATGTTGAAAAAAAGAATCCAGTACATTATTATCCTGTTGTCTATCTGCTACATGGCGCGTGGGGAAGCTATCGTGACTGGCCACGCAAAGCCGACCTGCGTTCGGTGGCGACCCAATATGGCGTGATTATAGTGTGTCCCGATGGTCAGGACAGTTGGTATTTTGACTCACCCATTGATCCTAATTTCCAGTTTGAGACATATATCGTTTATGAACTTCGCAACTATATAGAGACTCATTACCGCACCATCAATAGCCCCAAATATCGTGCCATAACAGGTTTGAGCATGGGTGGTCATGGTGCACTATGGCTTGCATGGAGGCACCCCGACATCTATGGCTCATGCGGTAGTATGGAGGGTGGAGTAGATATCTATAATTTTCCCAACAAGTGGAAAATCAATGAGCGATTAGGAGAATATGAAAGCAATAAGGAATTGTGGCGTGAGCACTCAGTAATGACTCTTGTTCCCACTCTCACCCCTGGTCAAAATATTGTTATTGACGCTGGTAAAGATGACATTTTCATTCAAGAGAACAATGCTCTACATGAGGCCCTTGACAAGCAAGGAATCCCTCATGACTACACAGTGCGTCCTGGCAACCATTCTTGGACATTCTGGATAAATGCACTTGACTATCAAATGTTGTTCTTTTATAAAGCGTTCAATTCAGGTGTGAAATAAACACTTTTTATAGAAACTTTCTAATATTCAAGCTATGAATAAAAACAATAATGTGAATCCTAAAATTCTTCTCATCTACACTGGTGGGACTATTGGAATGATTGAAAATCCTGAGACCAAGGTGCTCAAGCCGTTTGATTTTTCACATCTCATCGACAATGTCCCAAAAATCAAGATGTTGAATTATGATATTGACAACCTGCAATTTGAACCTCCCATCGATAGCAGTAACATGAATCCTCAGCATTGGAGCCAAATAGCCAATGCTATTGACAACAATTATGATGCCTACGATGGATTTGTGATTCTGCATGGCACCGACACAATGGCCTACACTGCCTCGGCTTTGAGCTTCATGTTGGAGAATTTAAACAAGCCAGTCATTATCACAGGCTCTCAGCTTCCAATTGGTGAGGTGAGAACCGATGGCGAAGAAAATCTGATAACTGCACTCCAGGTTGCTGCGGCAAGAAACAGTAGGGGAGACGCGATGGTTCAGGAAGTGGCTATTCTTTTTGAAAACCACCTGATTAGGGGCAATCGTAGTTCAAAAGTTAGTGCCGACAATTTTAATGCATTTATGAGTGCCAACTATCCCGATTTGGCAAGAATAGGATTAGATATACACTTCAATGAGGAAGCACTATATCGCACCGACCACAATCGTCCGTTGCTGGTGCATAATGAGATGGATTCTAATGTCATCTTCATCGTCTTGCACCCAGGCATGACTCGCGACACCCTGGAATATCTTCTCAACACCCCAGGCATCAAAGGTGTGGTGTTGATGACCTATGGTGCAGGAAACAGCCCTAATGACAAATGGTTTACTGACCCTATAGCTAATGCAGTGAAGCGAGGTGTGGTGATTCTTAATGTAACACAATGTGTTAATGGCTCGGTCAACAGCAACTTGTATGATACAGGTAACGCCTTGGCTCGTGCCGGAGTAATTAGTGGCAACGACATCACCAGTGAGGCGGCAATTACCAAGATGATGTATCTTTTTGGGATGGGTAAAACAAGTGCACAGGTCACCAAATACTTGCAGTACAGCATTTGTGGCGAAATTACAATTAACAATTAGTTCTTGGAGGTTGTGTAACATTAAAGAAGATAGATTATGATAGCAAGATTGATACTTTCATCGGTTGCAGTTGGCATTACAGCCTACTTCATGGATAGTGTCACTATTGAACCATGGTGGGTGGCTGTTATTGTCGCAGTGGTTCTTGGCGCAATAAATGCTGTGGTCAAGCCTGTTGTGAGGTTGTTTTCATTGCCAATCACAATTCTCACTTTAGGGTTGTTCTCCTTAGTGATCAATGGGCTCATGGTCTTGCTTTGCGCCTGGTTCATCGAGGGATTCAAAGTGGACGGACTCGGTTCTGCCATATTGTTCAGCATTATCTTGGCAATTGTCAACTGGGTCTTGAACATGATGTTCTCTAATGACGAGAAATGAACTAAGATACTACATTAAAAACATCGGCATGAGAGTTGGATACAATCTCATGCCGATGTTGTTGTTTATTGTGTCTTTTTTTATTCGCTTTTGAACTTGAGTGAGTTTCGCTCGGCGCTCTCGATGCGCTTGTTGCGCCAGCAGCTTCGGCACAAAGCAACATATCGGTCGTCTCCACCTATCTCAACTTGATTGCCATCGGTAACAATGTTTCCTTGTGCATCGATGCGCGCATTGATACTTGTCTTTCTGCCACAAGCACATGTCGATTTTATTTCTTCTATAGAGTCGGCAATCTCAAAAAGCCTTCTCGAACCTTCAAACAGATGAGACTGGAAGTCGGTTCTGAGACCGTAGCACACTACATTGGTTCCGTAGTCATCTACAATGCGAGCTAATTGATCAACCTGTTCTTCGGTGAGAAATTGTGCTTCATCAATAAGAATCCAATCTTTTACAACGAGGCTCTCTTGATAAAGTTGAGTGACGTGCTCGTAAATGTTCATCTCGGTATAAATCCAACTACATTCACGCTCAATGCCGATGCGTGAGCGAATCACGTTTTCTTTCTCACGGTTGTCAATGATTGGTTTCATGCACAGGTACTGTAGCCCTCTCTCTTCGAAGTTATAGGCCTGAGTTAGGAGCAATGCGGTTTTAGCCGATCCCATTGTGCCATATTTGAAATATAGTTTCCCTCGACTGTTCATAACATTCGCAAAATTAATTAATAATATTTGCATCTATGGTACAAAAACAAGAAAGTTATTAACAATCTTGAATTGTGGGGATTTCGTTATTTTAGAAAATAACGCCAAAGCGATGTGCTCACTTTGGCGTATAAAGTACTGGCAAAACTGTCGGTCGCGTTATTGGGCGACAGTATCGCTACACTATTGACGGTGTTTCTACCGAAAGACGATAAAATGCCGTTAAAAGCGGCCAACGAACTTATGAGTTCTTTGCTTCGCTTTCCGAAACGCCAGCAATAGCTGGGTCGATGAGGATTCGTCCGCAGTATTCGCAAACGATGACTTTCTTCCTCATCTTTATTTCCATCTGCCTTTGTGCTGGAATGCGGTTGAAACATCCACCACAGGCATTGCGTTGCACATATACAACGCCCAATCCGTTACGAGCGTTTTTGCGAATTCTCTTGAAGGCGCTAAGCAGTCGAGGATCGACATTGTTGATTTTGTTTTCAAGCTTTTTGGCTTTCTCGCGTTGTTTCTCTTCTTCCTGCTTTGTCTCGGCAATGATAGTGTCGAGCTCGCCTTTCTTCTCGGTCAATGCTTGAGTATTCTCATTAAGCATCTCTTGAGAAACTTTGATTTTCTCATTGATGGCATCAATTTTGTGACTCGCTTCCTCAATCTTTTTCTGTGCCGATTGAACACTCAACTGTTGGAATTCGATTTCCTTGGTTAAATAGTCATACTCACGATTGTTGCGCACATTGTCCTGGTCTTTCTCATATTTAGCAATGAGATTCTCGGATTGGTCAATGGAGTTTTTCTGATTGGTGATTACAGCATTGAGCTGTTCAATTTCGTCGTTGAAGTTGCCAATCTTTGTCTGAAGTCCCTCAATTTCGTCTTCGAGGTCTTGAACCTCAAGGGGCAACTCGCCACGCTCGGTCTTGATTCGGTCAACTTCCGACAAAGTCTTTTGTAAATCATAAAGCGACTTAAGACGCTCTTCTACTGTAAGTTCTTTTTCTTGTTTTGCCATAAAATTATAAATAATTTACTTGATTTTTCTCATTCTGTGCAAAATCGATTGCAAAGTTAGGATTTTTTTTCTGAATAATATCATAAAAAATCTCTTTTGTGAATTGTTCACCCTCATAATGTCCAATATCGACAAGAATTATTCTTTCTTCGTTGCCTTGGAAGTCATGATATTTCATGTCGCCAGTAATATAGACATGTGCGTTTTGAGCCAGTGCCTCGGTCATGAATTCTGACCCAGCACCTCCGCACATGGCAATGCGGCTCACGTCATTCTTGAGACTGCCGCTATAGCGGATTGTCGCAACATTGAATGCATCTTTTATTTTCTTCAAAAAAGCGCGAGCCGGCATTGGGTCAATGTCTCCTATAACGCCAAGTCCGGCATAATTGTCGTCATTTTCCAATGTAATGATGTCAAATGCCGGTTCTTCATAGGGATGTACTTTTAGCATTGCGGCTATTACTCTACCACACAACGCCTTGTTGACAAGAACTTCGAGACGTTCTTCAGCCTCGTGATGCACAATGCCAATTTCGCCCGACCATGGCTTGGCGCCATCGAGAGGACGGTAGTGACCCTCGCCTTTCATGCTGTAGCTGCAACTGTCATAGCTGCCCAAACGTCCCGCACCGGCTTCACACATCGCTTTCTCGACTTCAGAAACAGCCTCAATGGGAACAAACGCCACAATCTTGCGCATAGTGCCTTGTTGCGGTGCAAGAACCCTTACGTTTTTCAGTCCAAGCTTCTCGGCCATCTTGAAGTTCACACCACCGAGAGCACTGTCTAAATTAGTGTGAGCGCAGTATATGCAGATGTCATTCTTGATAGCTTTAGCAACTATTCGTTCTTGATAGCTGCGTCCAACAATCTTCTTAAGACCACGGAACAATAAAGGATGATGCGAGATTATCATGTTGGCGCCTCGCCCAATAGCTTCGTCTACTATTTCTTCACGCACATCGGTGCAAAGAAGTATTCCTTTCACCTCACTGTCCATATCACCCACTTGCATGCCGGCATTGTCCCAACTTTCCTGCAAGTAAAGAGGTGCATAGTCTTCAATAGCCTTGGTTATCTCTTTAACTGTCATATTCAAAAATTTTCCACAAAGATACTCTTAAAATGAAAGATTTCCAAAAAATACCGATGGTATTGACATCACATATAATATTTAAGTATAAAAAATGACAAAAAAAATAACACTTGTGTGATTTTTTTCTTATTTTTGCATAATTCTAACCTTACACCATTTTTTATTATGGCAAAAAAAGACCGTTTGAACTCTTATAAAATTGAGCGTCGTGAATTCCACGATAAAGTTATTAATTTCTTTAACAAGAACGATGAAACTCCGTTCAACTACAAGCAAGTGAGTGCTCAAGTGGGAGCCAAATCACCTAAACAAAGGGCTCTCATTGTAGAAATTCTGGAGCAGTTGTCAATAGATGGTTTCATCAATGAGATAGCTCCTGGCAAATTCAAAGCAGCTCAGCGTAACAATGTAGCCGCAGGCATTTTTATTCGCCGGAGCAACGGCAAGAACAGTGTTCAGCTCGAAGGGGATGACAGCACACCCATTATGGTCGCCGAGCGCAACTCAATGCATGCCCTCAACGGCGACAAGGTGATGGTACACATCAGTGCCGCTCGCAGCGGATTTGAGCCAGAGGCTGAGGTCATCAAGATTGTTGAGCGTAAAGAGCAAGTGTTTATTGGTACACTTCACATCAAGAAATATTTTGCTCATTTAGCTACCGATAGTAAATTCCTGGCAACCGATATCTTCATTCCACTGGACAAACTTGCTGGTGGGAAGACTGGCGATAAAGTTGTGGTTCGTATCATTGAATGGCCTGATGGGTCTAACAGCCCAATTGGTGAAGTGGTAGATGTTCTTGGGGTTGCAGGAGAAAACAATGCAGAGATACATGCCATCTTGGCCGAATTTGGATTGCCATATCATTATCCGGAAAATGTGGAGCGCGTTGCCAATAAACTTGAACCAGGTATAACTCCCGAGGAAGTAGCGCGACGTCGCGACATGCGTGGGGTGACAACATTCACTATCGACCCTTCGGACGCCAAGGACTATGATGATGCTCTCTCTATCCAAAAACTTCCTAACGGCAGATGGGAGATTGGTGTGCATATTGCCGATGTGACCCACTATGTGAAACCTGATACTGTTATAGACAAAGAGGCTTATTCAAGGGCTACATCAGTATACCTTGTGGATCGTACTATTCCAATGCTTCCAGAGCGATTGTGTAACTATATATGCTCGCTTCGACCTCACGAGGACAAGTTGTGTCATTCGGTAGTCTTTGAAATGGATGATAACGCTAAAGTTTATAAATATAAGATTTGCCATACTGTCATAAACAGCGACAGGCGATTCAGCTATGAAGAAGCCCAAAAGATTATCGAAACAGGAAAAGGAGACTTGGTTGATGAAATTTTGACATTCAACGACTTGGCTCAGAAATTGCGCAAGCAACGATTTGAAGAAGGAGCGGTTGAATTCAACCGTGAAGAGAAATATTTTGATATAGACGAAAATGGAGTCCCCACCGCAGTGCATCTTCATGTGTCGAAGGAGGCAAACAAGCTAATTGAGGAGTTCATGCTACTTGCCAACCGCACCGTTGCGGCCCATATAGGGAAAGTTCCTCCTAGCAAGAAAGCCAAGGCCTTTGTTTATCGTATTCATGAGGAACCCGACAAAGAAAAACTCAACAATGTCGCTGATATTGCTGCGCACTTTGGTCACACCCTAAAGATTAACGGCAGTGCCAAAGAGGTGAACCGCTCAATTAACAAATTACTCAGAGATATTAAAGGAAAGCCCGAGGAAGAGCTGATATCATTGCTTGCTATCAAATCACAAGCCAAGGCCGTTTATTCGAGCGAGAATGTGGGACATTACGGACTGGCATTTGATTACTATACTCATTTCACTTCGCCCATTCGTCGCTATCCCGATGTGATGGTGCATCGCTTGCTTGACCGATATGCGGTGCGGGGTTCACGTTCGGTAAATCTCGAAAAGCTTGAAGAGGACTGCAAGCATGTGAGCAGTCAGGAACAGCTCGCAGCCAATGCTGAGCGTGCTTCGATAAAGTACAAGGAAGTTGAGTTCATGGGGGCACGGCTCGGCGAGGTCTATGACGGCAAGATATCGGGAGTCACCGAGTGGGGTGTTTATGTCGAACTCAATGAAACACATTGCGAGGGAATGATAGCTGTGCGTGACCTTGATGACGATTTCTATGAGTATGATGAGAAAAACTATATGATTCGTGGCCGACGACGTGGAAAGAAGTATCAACTTGGTGATCCTGTGACTATACAGGTGGCGCGTGCCGACCTTATTAAAAAGCAGCTCGACTTTGTCTTGGTCGATAACGACAATCCTGCCGGCAGCCACCGCATCGACAAGGCACCAATCACTCAGGCTTCACGCATTGCCCGGGAGTCGTCGATGGATCGGATGCGTGCCGAATATGAGGGTGGCACTGCTTCACGACGACACAAGCGTGGTCAACGTGGTAACAACACACGACGCGAGGTGAGCCGAGGCAAGACAGCTCGTGGAGGGAAGTCGAAAGAAAAACGAGGTAAAGGCCGTAGGCGCTGATTTTTGACACACTTCGCCTCTCTGATAATCAGTGAGAATCGATTATAATAATACCCCAGTATCAATATACTCTGTCGATATATAGAGTAATCGGTACTGGGGTTTGTTTATAGTGAACCTCGTTACGTCATAGTACCACAGTCATCACCATCTTACATGTCGTCACCGAGATTGAACCCTATTTGTTTCAATGGATTCTTTGGCAAGCGGGTTTTCTTGGAGCTGGGTTTTCGCCTGGGCCGTTCGGTCGTTACAATGCGCCTGTGTGCAAGGTAGTTCTCACTTGTCACAACTGTTTTGCCTGTTGTGCGTTCAAGCTCGGTGACATCTTTGCCAATGAGGTAGAAATCCCCGTTCTGAAAGCGGAAAACGTGTGTCGTTGTGGGCTGAGTCCAACTTCCTGCGCTTGCAAAAAACTCAAGTATGATTCTGAGTGTTCCCTTATTGTCAATTTCAATTGATGGAGTAATATCCAAGAATTCATCGGGGCGTGCAGGAACCACATTGTCATATTGCTTGAAAAGATTGAAGCCACCGTTTCGGTCTCCCCAGTAAATTGCGAGTATAGGTTGATTGAAGTTGTATACGTAGCCGTCGTCTCGAGTTTTCATTTTATCGGAGTTGCAAGGAGTCGCAATGAGCACGAGATCGGCAATTCCATCATTGTTTAAATCTCCGGTCTTGAATATTGATTCCCATCCGTTTGGCACAATGTCTCCCGCATCATAACCATTAGACTTGAGCTCTTGTGCGATGGCTTGCGCTGGCAAAACTGTCAAAGCTGCCGCAATAATGATATAGAATAAATTTTTCATAACAGTTGTGTTTAACCTTTCCCTGTTGGGTAGAATGTGAGATTTCCGCCATTGTAGCTAACAACGAGTTTGCTCTTGCTTACCGAGACGATTTTCATGTTGTCAATAAACGAGGGAACCATTTCCAATAAATGACTCTTCAACTCAGGTTCCATCTTCTTGAGTTCTGGTTCAACGAATGAGTTGAATAATGCTCTTGTTTGGCTGTCGGCCCCATTAAGCTGATGATCAAAATCGAATTCGGCTTTCTTCTTGTTGAAACTCAATGTGATATCTCTTCCGTCTTGATTGAAAATACCAGGAACAGAGAGAGAAGCTCTCATTGTCATATTCATGCTATCACCTAAATCTTCGAAGGTTTCACTGGTGAGTATAATATAACACTCTCCGTCGTCGTCAAAGTTAAGCACCATCTCAATTTCCTCATCACCAGGAAGCATAGTAGTCCATGCCGAATTTGTTAGAGTCTGTGCCTGAATGGTTGCTGCAATCAGCAGAAATAAAACAAATAATGATTTTTTCATAACAATAAGTTTAGATAATAAATAATAATGATTCTGTTTTTAAAACGGTTTTATTATCGGTCAACGCTGAAAGTCGATCCGTTCCAAATAAGAGTGCCTGTGCGCTGCAAAGCTGGATGAATAGCATTGCGGTCGGCCATGCGGAACGTGATATTCTTACCGTAACGAGGTAACGAGTAGATGGGGAGATACTTGTTCATGTCCTCATTTCTGGCCGATCTTACTTGATTGACCACATCATCGCCAGCTACACTGAGGTCAACCATGTCAATGGGTTGAGGCTCATCGACAAATGGATGTTCAATATGAGTCATCAACTTCGTTTTGACATCATAGCGATAGAACTCAAGGAATGATTCATCAAGTCCTCCGCCTTCACTCAAGTGATTTACAGCAACGAGTTTCTCGTTTTTGTTGTCGCAGTTCCAGACGCACATCTCGAGTGTCTCAACCGAGCCGTCGGCTATTTTTGTCGAGTATTTCACATAGCCGTTCTTAGTGTCGACAACACATTTTTTAGAGTTACCTTTGTTGATTGCAGTAAGAGCTTGGCGCTCGAAGCTACCTTGTTCGCACTGTGAGCAATAGGCCTTGGCAAAATCTTTGATTGTCGCTTTTGAGCCTGAGTGTTTCACAGTGCATGACTCGGGTTGAGCCATGGCAACAGTTGGAATCACACTAATGGCGATGACGAGTAATGATTTCAATAAATTTCTCATAATGAATATTTTTAAACAGTTATTTATAATTCGAAACTAACCCAAATGAATGTGCCTCCCTTGACCGACAGCAGTATCATTTTGATTTCTTGCGCTTGCGTTTTTATTTACTTCCAAGCAGGATGTTGTAGACTTGGGTGACATCGGCCGCGGTGATGTTTCCGTCGCCGTTTTGGTCACCGTTCACAATACTGCTGTCATCATTGTTGAGAATCCAGTTGTAGATTGCTGTCACGTCGGCAGCTGTCACATTGCCGTCGCCATTCACGTCACCGGCCACGGTTATCGAGCCGGCCTTTCTAACCCTAAGTTCGCAATCGAAATAGGCACCGCCCCAGTTCTGCTGGATGTAGATAGCCAGTACGTTCTCGCCCTCTCTGAAAGCCGAGGCAGGGATGCTGAACGATTCATAAGAATTGTCCCATGCGCAGTAGCTCGGTGTTGCGGTCCAGCCTTCGGCATTTAAGACTTGCTGGCCATTGACAAAGACCACCATGTTGTCGTCGTGCACGCAATTCAAAGTGAAAGAGTCGCCAGCATTGACGTTGTCAAGAATGAAGGTACGTCGCATCCAGTAGCAATTGTACTCACCATACCAGTGCGAATTATATTGCAATGATGTGAATGGGCCGCCAGTGTGGCCGAAGCTTGCGGTGGGCAAAGCCAGGTCGGTCCAGTTGCTGTCGTCAAAGCCCACCTCGTTCCATCCTGCTGGTGCCGAAGGCCAGGTGCTGTCGCCATTGCGGTTGGCATGTAGCGCCTTGACGTAAAGGGGCGTTAGCAATTGTGCATTGTAGAGCAGAATTGTCTCATTTTCATAAATGCCACACACCGAGCATTTGCCGTCAACATAGTTGTGCCCGCTGGTGGGCTCAAGGAATTCGGTCTTACAGGCATGGCACTTGCTGCATTGCTTCTTCATCACTTGTGGGTAGCCGCAACCCTTGTCTTGAGTTGAAACTATATTCCAAGAGCCGTGCGGCTCTTTGTTTATCCACACCTCGCTCAGTTGCACGGTGGAGGTTGCACCTTCGCTGCAAAAGAACTTGAAATAGGTGAACTCGCGGCTGTCGTTGACAGGGATTACCACCTCAACTTGGTCGTCAAACGGCATGGGATAATCGTTTTGTGTGTCAATAAGAAACCAATTGCGGTTGTCATTCGAGCCAAACAGTAACCAGCTCTTTAATGATCGCTCATAAAAGCCACGAGAGTCATTGGCTGTGACAATGCTATATTGCTGGACTGCAACACTCTGGCTGGCCTGCAGGGTAATCCAGCAATTATTAACTGTGCCATAATACTTGGTCGACGCATCGTCGTCACACAGGTTGGAAATGCCCTCGTTGTCCACATCGCTGGTGCCACCATCCACAAACTTGTATCCCACACCATTGGCATCATAGCGTGTCCATGTGGGATCTGGATCGGGATTAGTGCCGTCGCTGCCTTGGTCGGCATATTCCGAACTGAAATATCCATGCAACACATTTCCCGTTGTGGCCTCTGTTAGAAGATTGTTCTCCTCATTATCATAACAGAGATTAAATGTCAATGTGGCACCGTCTTCGTCAACATAGGAGCGCAGGAGGTAAAATGTGTCGGAGGTGCGTTCACGGTAATACACGGCAAGTTCATCGTTGATGCCACTTTCTAAATAACCGTCATCGCACAAATATCTTTTTTGCTCTCTATTATACACTTTGTACCGACCATTACCATCGCTAACGAAACACCAATGACTTGCATGAGTACCACTTGGCGCTAATCCCATCGAAGTCCTATAATAAACAGGAAATCCAGGCTGTTGAATGCAGGAGCCATTAATATAATAATTAGTAATCTTTAGATAGTACCATTTGGTCGTTGTAGAGTGGGGGTCGCTGGTTGGTTCAAAGGGCAATGCATGAGATGTGACCCAAGCAAGCACAAAAGCTGATAAAAATAGTATTCTTTTCATGATTTATATACATTTTCTTAAAAAAACATTAATTACCCAGTAGGATGTTGTAGACTTGGGTGATATCGGCCGCGGTGATGTTGCCGTCGCCGTTTTGGTCACCATTTACGATTTTGTTGTCATCGTTATTGAGAAGGTAATCATAGAGTGCAGTTACATCGGCGGCTGTTACTACTCCATCACCGTTCACATCGCCAGGCACATTTGCTATAGCAGGAATCACGTAGGTTTTAGTGGCGACAAGTTCTTTGATTCTGGGATTGGCACTAAATGTCACGCGCGCTTGTGCTTCGAGAGTCTGCGCTTGACTGGTGCGCTGAACCGAGTAATAGTTTCCTCCCACAAATTGACCGTTGACATAGAGAAAATACTCGCATCCATACACATTGTTGATCACATCATATCCAAAAGTGCAGTGGTCGGCATACACCTCAAGGTCGGAAAATACAATCTCCGCCCCCGAATCGATGTAGTCTTCTACCAATGCTTCGATTGCGATGACCGAATGTTCTGGCCATGATGTAATGTCGAAACCACTTCCGTCTCCATAGTCGATATACCATTTCTCGCCGGCATCATTATAGCAGATGTAGAAACTATTTCCGCTTCCCTCTTCGACATAGTTGTTTGAACTGCTGTAGTAGGGATTTAGATAGTACCCTTTGTACATGTACTGTTTTTGTGCCTTGTTGTAGATATAGATCTTTCCAGAATTTGTGGCAACGAAACACCACAGTGACCAGTCGTAGTAATCATCATCATCGTCAATTTCTGTTATACCTGAAACGGTCCCGCCCGATGTGCCTAAAAGGTAAACTCCATTGATCTTCAAGTGATACCAGTGGATGGGATAGGTGGTTCCGCTTGGTGTTGTCACAAATGGCAACGCCTGTGCACATAGCGAGCAGATTAAGGCCAAAACAATAAAAGATAGAAATTTCTTCATATTTTTTTATCTTTATTGATGCGTTATTTTTCTTAAACTATTATATAAGTTTTTTATTATTAA
>CAMVKS010000008.1 GCA_947167995.1 uncultured Prevotellaceae bacterium | reverse complement strand
TCGCGAGTGGCTGTCAGTCTGCATCGCGTGGCATCGCCACGTGAAAAGCAAGAAATTTCTGTTTTTTAATGTTGTTTCCCGAATTCATTTCTGCTACATTTGCGTGTGCCCATGTGCAACGCGTTCTTTGACATCGAGGGTTAAAAGATAAAGAAAGAAGCATGAAGTTATTCCACAATGACAACTTGCGGTTTATCTTAAAATCGGCAAAAATAAAAACAAATCATAAGCAAAATTGCCACAACAACTCAATATAGAAAGCAAACGGTTCCCGAAGTGATTCCAGCGATTCCAGCGATTCCAAATTTTCCAGCGATTCCATGACTTGTCCTGAAATGAGTTTACAAAGTAGTAAACAAAAACCTGGATTAAAATGAAGAAAGTAAAGATCCGTAAGGACTATAATTCCTATGATTCCAGTAATTCCATGACGACGAGTTGTGCCTTTTAAGGTCTTTATGGATTTGCACAACATTGGAAAAATAAAGCAATTGGTGATATTTTCACGGATTTTTCGCTTTTTTTCTTTGAGTTTACAAGTATTATTGATAATTTTGCCTGTTTTTATATGACTGATGTAGACATTGTAAATTGCGACATTCAATAACCATCAACCATAAAAAAGAATACATTATGAAAAATCAATTACTAAGAAAACATTGCACTATGCTGCTCCTGGCAGTCGTTGCCGCTGCTTGGAGCACTCCGGCGTGGGCAGGGATTAAAATCTATGTCCGAACAGAGGGTGGTGCTGCAGGAACAGCGCCCAACCTTTATGTTTGGAACGAAGCCCGTGAGCCCATAAATGGCTCATGGCCCGGTACTCAAATGTCAAAAACCACCACCACAAGCGATGGCACCACCTGGTATTATGAAGATTTCACTGCTACCAATATTGGTGCTATTATCAACAATTATAGCGGAAAGACAGCCGACCTCGAAGGCATCAAAGAAGACAGGTACTATTCCTATAAAGGCGGGTCGGAGTATTACAACCTCACCAACCAGTATGTGATTCCAGAGAATGCCACTTTTGTCGAAGGCAAAAAGTTCGTTTATTTTGTGAACACAAGTGAGTGGGCAACACCACACGCTCATGTTTATAATAGCGGCGGAAACATAACTGGCAACTGGCCTGGTGAAGCAATGACAAAGGTTGAAAACTCTGTTAATCTATGGAAATGGGAGAAGAGCACTACCGAGACCCCGGCAAATATCATCTTCAATGACGGCGGCTCTAACCAGAGTGCCACAATGGCCTATACCAATGGCGGCTATTACAATGCGGCAGAACAGGTGACAACCATCACCCAGATGTTGCTCAACAGCACCAATTTCCCCGACCCCAACTTCCGTGCAGCACTTGCCGAAGCATTGAATGTAAACGAAGGTGACAATATCTATCCAAACAATGTGAAAGTTCTTGACGTGAGCAACAAGGGCATCAGCGACCTCACAGGCATCGCCAATTTCACCAACCTTGAGGAACTGTATGCCGGTGGCAACGATATTTCAAGCAATGTTATTCTAACCAGCAATCCCAACCTGCGCATCCTCGACTTGAATGGAAATACACAGCTCAAAGGAGTCTCAAACCTGCACACTCCTTACGTTGATGTTACCAAATGCAAGAATCTTGAAGAGATAAATTTTGCCAACACAGGCTGCACCTGGATGGGTGGCTTGCAAAACATTGACGGTGGCGGCACCTACAGTAACCTCAAAAAGCTTAACCTGCACAATGTGGGACTTGACTACATGACAACAGAAACCATGCAGAAGATGCCTAATCTTGAGTGGATTGACTTGAGTGGTAATCAGTTGACTAATAATCAGGGTTTCAGCAACAACACAAAGCTCAAATATATTGACGTGAGCGACAATCCCCAAAACGCCAAGAATTTTGTGCTTGTGGCTCTCACACAGCTCAAGACATTTAAGGCCGCCAACTGCCATTTGAATGCAAGTCAAACGACTTATAGTGCTTCTGACTATTTCCCCACTGAGAGTGTGGAATACGTTGACTTGAGTGGAAACACCGCGCTTTCTACATTGTATTGCCCTGCCACCAACAATCTAAAGACGCTTATCGTTAACGGCTGCACTGGCTTGCAGGGAAGCAGCTCGGCAGGTGCGTTGGGAGGCAGTTCTACCTATATCCTCCGCATGACGCACTTGGAGCATCTGGAGCTTAACAATGTTGACCTTTATCTTCACACTGGTGAGGCCAATGGACTCTTTACTTTATTGTCGCCTAGTGTTGCGCCTAATCTGCATTACATCGATTTGAGCAATGATAAATTGGGCAATGCCGCAAAGCCAAAATTTGCTTTCCCAGCTCTTGACACATTGCTTATCAACGGCAACCCGGCTCTCACCGAATTGACAGTTACAAGCCTCAATGCTCCCGAGAGATTCAATCTTGATGTCACCAATGATGCTGCACTTAAAACAGTTGCCATCACCAATAGCGGCATGACACAGGCAACCATGCCAACTATTACATCAACTGGCGCTACCTCGTTATATAAACTTGATTTAACTAACAATGCGTTTACCGATGTGCCAACTACAGGAATAGCATCACTTACCACGCTTGTGATGAATGACAATCAGCTGAGTGACCTAAACGTAAGTGAAAGCAATATTCAGTATCTCTATGCCCAGAACAACAACTTTGGCAGTGGTACTTATACTCTGCCACCGACATCGCTCGTGGGTCTTGACTTGGGTAACAACGGCTTCACCAAGTTTAAAGCCGAGAATAACACTTCGCTTATGTCACTGGCTTTGTCTCCCAACAATGCTCTTACCGAGATTGAACTGCACGGAAACACCGCTCTTACTCAGACCAGCCCCGATGGAGTTATCGAGAGCAATAATGGTCTTTACATCAGGGGCCTGAGCAGTCTGCTTACGCTGAACATTGAGAACAGCTCGTTCAACAAACTCGGTCAGCAGCACTCGCTGCAGGGCGTCACCGCACTTGAAACGCTGAAGGCTCGCCACAATGAGCTTACCACGTTTACTAATGGTGTGTATGAACTTCACACATCAGCGACTAACCCAGTAAATTATCGCAAGCCCGACCCCACCCAGTCGAGCCTTGAGTATCAAACTAACCTTAAATATCTCGACCTTGCCTACAATAAGCTGCGCGACAGCGTTCACCTGTATCGCAACACTGCCCTCGTTCACCTCGATGTGAGTTACAACCGCTCTATCGATGGCCAGCTCGACCCCGCCGCCGAGCCACTACCAAAAAGTGAAGACCAAAAGGCCGCTATTCTTGAGCAGAAGGGCCGTCGCTGGATGAAGTACGGTAAAGTTGGAGGCAAGACCTATGGCGTTAATGCCACCCCTGGTCAGTGGACAACTCATTACACCAATCTTCAGGCAGGTCGCTTGAGGCCGTTTGACTTGCGCAAGAGCGAAGCAGTGTGTGACCTCAATGACACGACTGGCCTTTATCACCTTGACTTGGGCAAGAACGTGAACCTTGAGTGGCTTGACATAAGCTATACCAACATCCACAACACCGCTGCTGGTCCCAGCTATATGTGTCCTGGTTGGATGACCGAAGACTGGGTTGGCGATGATGATTTATCGGCAACAAATGCCTCTGGCAAAAACACAACCGGTCGTTGGTACTCAAGCTGGCATACATTTGTATATTTCATACCTTGCTCAAAGCTAAAAGTTATCCATGCCGACCACAACAACATGCGCTCGCTCGGCATCAGATACTTCCCCGATCTCGACACATTGACATGCAGCTACATGTATGGCGACAGCGAGGTAATGCGTGACTATACAGGCTCGGGCGACTTGCGCTATAATATGGGCAATACAGGGGTTTCTACCACAATAAAGAAATTCGATTACGTAAATTGGAATAAGCTCGATAAAGATGGTTACCCAACTATTGTGCTTATAGGACCCAATAACACAGAGGCAAGCACAGATGTCTATCCCAACAAACTTAGGTATTGGGACCTCAGCTATAGTGGATTTAATGAAGTTCGTCTATATCCAGGAACAGTTACCCCAGATTTGCCCTATCTTGAGTATGTGAATGTGAGTGGTAACCCGCTTAACTTCCAGGTTCACCCTAACTCCACAGTGTCGAACTATAACTCGCTCGACCTCACATACTGCCCGAACATACGCACTGTGCTGGCCGAGAATTGTGCCGACCTGCCTGTGGTGCGCGCTCACAACCGCACTAAGCTCGACACGCTCTACTTGAGCAATGATCCCAATCTCAAGACTCTTTATGTGCAGAACGACACATTGCTGAAGACCAACCTCCAGGGGCTTAACACACTGACCGGGCTTGAGACCCTCTTTGGCTACAACAACACCCACTGGGGCAATGACATCACCTTCGCCAGCAACACCGCGCTGAAGAACCTGTGGATCTCTAACATCGGCGCCAGCCAGCTCGACGTGTCCGCCAATACCGCTCTCGAGAAGCTGCGTGCCTACGACAACTCGCTCACCGCCCTTAACTTGAGCGGGAACGCTAACCTGCAGTGGCTCGACGTGGCACGCAACAAGTTGCCTGATATTGACCTGAGTGCCAACACCGCGCTGCAGTTCTTCAACATCTCTAACGGCACCGACAACCGCACCCAGCTCGATGGCACCGAGCAGCTCAACCACGACGGCAGCGACGGTGACGGCATCAAGCCCACAACTGTGTATAGCGACAGCGAGACTCCCATACAAAGCGCCGATGATGGCAACAGCTTGAGTGACCTGGCACTGCCTGCCAGCATCACCGACGCTCGCGCCAACGGCAATGATCTGCACAGTATCACTGGCAATTTCGCCAACTTGACCAAAATGGAATTTGCCCATAACCACATTAACGGTATCGACCTGAGTGCTGCTCCCGGTGCCACAATCGAGAGCCGTGACAACGGACGCACTATCTTAGCCGACTGCGCTAAGTTCTTAAAGAAAGAGAATGGTGTGGTACAGGAGTACACAGTTTACTTCTTCCAGCTTGATCCTAATGTGACTGGCAACGGCACAGTGCTTACTCTCAAGGACAGTGAAGACCTGAAGGGTGACACACGCCGTCTAGGCACCGACGGAATGGTTATGGACAACATCACATGGGACGGAACCAGTGGCAGTGCTTTGAAAAACACTATCACTCCAGGCGACATGAGTGTTCTTGACCCTGATGAGGTGCCAGGTAATATTGTGGTACTCAATCCCACAAGCGAGAGTGGCAATGGAGCCGAGGGCACTGCCACCTACACCTACGATAACGGCACTAGCACACCAAGCGAGTTCTACCTCAACTGGTCGAGCGACGGCACAATCACTGGAATCAGCGAGATTAAAGCCGAGGGTGGAGTGAGCATTACCAACACCAGCGGCAATCTCACCGTTGCTGGTGCCGACGGCTCAGTTGTGGACGTTTATGACCTCAACGGTCGCCAGGTAGCCAGCGAGACCATCGTCGACGGCAGCGTGACCATCGACGGACTCACGCCAGGCATCTACGTTGTGAATGGTGTTAAAGTCCTTGTGAAGTGACGTTGAGACGTTAACATGATTTTCAATTATAACGAGGCGTGCCAAGGTGCGCCTCGTTTTTTTGGGGTTTAAACCTTTAACATCTTGGAAAGTCTTATCTATGAACATTTAAAAATATATATCAATGAGAAAGCACATTTTTTCAATATTTGCAGTGTTGGCACTGGTGATGGCGCCAGCTGTCAATGCGCTATCTTTGAGCAACGAGACCCTTCATTATGAGATTGTGTATCAGTGGGGTGTGATATGGAAGCATGCTGGCGATGCCACGCTCTCGGTGTCGAAGGATGGTGAAGTGTATAATGCAAGCCTCACGGGTAAGACTCGCTCTTGGGCCGACAAAATATACCCCGTGCGCGACACTCTCACAAGCTCGATGCACCTCAACTTCAGGCCCATCAAGTATGAGAAATTCACTCACGAGAAAAGCTACTTTGCTCACGACGTGGTGTCGTTCAACAGCGATGGCACCGGCACGACGGCCGAGTGTACACGCTACCGCAAGGGAAAAGATGCAGCGGTCATTAACCTGAGCCACAGTGGCTCGGCCTACGACATGCTCAGCGTCTTCTATATGCTGAGAGATATGGACTACTCCAAGATGTCAAAGGGGAAAACCATTACTTCCTGCGTGTTCTCGGGAAAAGAGAAAGAGACCCTCACAATAGAATTTGTGGGTATCGAACCGTCGTTGAAGCTGCGTGACGACTCGCGCCATCAAGCCTTTCATCTCAAGCTCACTTTCACTACCGACAATGGAAAGAAATCGAGCGATGACATCGATGCCTACATCTCAACATCGGCAAGTCGCATACCGCTGCTGGTAGTGGGCAAGCTCAAGATTGGAGAGGTGAAATGCTATTACGCCAAATAGTGTGGCTCTCGTGCAAAATTACAATGAAAAGGTGGCTGAAATTCAATTGGCCACCTTGTTTTTCAGTCTTTGCCGGGCTTTTTTATCTTCCATCCCACTGCCGCCACAAGGATGGTCACCAGGGGGCACAGCAAGTTGAAGAAGCAGTAGGGAAGATACACAAGGGTGGGCACTCCAAGCACTGTGGCTTGCGTCATGCCGCATGTGTTCCATGGCACAAGCACCGATGTCACCGTGGCGGCATCCTCGGTGGTACGGCTCAGCAGCCGTCGTTCATAACCCATCTTGTCATATACGTTCTTGAACATGTCGGAAGTGAGCACGATGCTGATGAACTGGTCGCCTGTCGTGAGGTTTAGAAGCAGGCCGGTGCCAACGGTCGACGACACCATTCCCACCCTTGACTTCACAGCACGAATGATGACGCCAGTGATGCTCTCGATCATTCCGCTCGCCACCATTGTGGCACCAAAGCACATGGCGCAGATAATCAACCAGATGGTGTTGAGCATTCCGGCCATACCGCCTGTCGATACCAGGTCGTTGAGTGCTTCATAGCCGGTGTCGATAGCTGTTGCACCAAAGAAAGTGATCGACAACCCCTTGGTGAGTGCTCCGGTCATGCTCAACGAGGTGTCGTTGGCGATTTGACACAAGATGCCCGGCTGCAGGGCAAGAGCCACAATGCCTGCCATTATCGATGAGGCAAAGAGCACGATGAGCGAGGGCACTCGGCGGGCGATGAGCACACCCGTGAGCAGAGGCACCAGCAGTGTCCACAGCGAGATGTTGAACGTCTTTTCAAGCCCCTGTGTGTAGAGTTGAACATTCACGTCGCCACCTGCAGTGTGACCAAGTCCCGCTACCAAAAAGATGATAAGAGCAATGCTCATTGAAATCGCAGTGGTGTGGGTCATGTAGCGGATGTGGTCAAAGATGTCGACCTGCGTTGTCGACGACGCAAGAATGGTGGTGTCGCTCAGTGGCGACATCTTGTCGCCAAAGTAGGCTCCCGAGATGATGGCTCCAGCTGTCCAGGCATCGCTTATTCCCAAGGCATGACCCACACCGAGCAATGCCACGCCCAGTGTGGCGACAGTGGTCCAGGAGCTTCCCGAAAGCAACGACACAAGCGAACAGATGATGCAGGCGCTAACAAGGAAAAAGCGTGGTGAGAGAATCTGAATACCATAGTAGATGAGAGTGGGGACCACGCCGCTTATCATCCAAGAACCGGCAAGCATGCCCACCGACAGCAATATCAACAGCGTCACTGCTATTCCGCCCAAGGTCTTTGTCATCTGGTCCTCAAAGGCTTTCCATGGCACTTTGTAGAATGTCATCGAGATGGTGACACACACGGCAAGCCCCATCAATAGTGCTATCTGGCTGCCGCCACTGAGCGCATCGCTGCCAAAGAGAATGATGACTACTACCAGCAAGCCAATGAGCACCATCACTGGGATCATGGCGACAAGGGGGTGGGGATGTGGGCGATTTTCCATATCTGTTGTCGATAAGTGTTTAGTGTTAAAGTGCAAATTTACAAATAATATCTCAAAAAATAAAAGTTTATTAAACAGTTGCTGCACTCACGGTTTATTTCTACCTTTGCACATCATCTTTTAAAATTCTAAAAAAATGGCCAAGTCAACAAGCACAATACACTTCGTCAAGATGCACGGATTGGGGAATGACTACATCTTTGTCGACACTACCAGTAACACCATTCCCAACCCCTCGCTGGCATCGATTGAGTGGAGCAAGCGGCATGTGGGAATAGGCAGCGACGGCCTGGTGCTGATTGGGCGCAATGGCACTGGCGATGAAGATTTCACTATGGATTTCTACAACGCCGACGGCACACCGGGCGAGATGTGCGGGAATGCCAGCCGGTGCATAGGTAAATATGTCTATGAAAGCGGCATGACTCGCAGCAAGCGTGTTAACCTGCACACTGCCGCGGGAGTGAAGATCTTGTATCTCAAGGTTAACGGTGACGACAAGGTTGAGGAAATCTCGGTCGACATGGGTGAACCCATTCTTCAAGACGAGCGACAGTATTCTCCTCAAGGCGAAGGACTCCCCGAGGGCACTTTTGTCTCGATGGGATGCCCACACTATGTTATCTTTGTTGACGATATAAGTGCTGTCGACCTCGCTCGTTTAGGGGCTGAGCTGGAGTATCATCCCAGTTTTCCTGAGAGGTGCAACATCGAGTTTGCACAAGTGTTGCCCCAAGGCATTCGCATGCGCGTGTGGGAGCGTGGCAGTGGCATCACGATGGCTTGTGGCACTGGTGCTTGTGCCACGGCTGTTGCTGCGGCGGTCACTGGTCGTGCGCCCCGCAAGTCGCACATTGTCATGGACGGTGGCAGCCTCGATGTTGAGTGGAACGAGGACAATAACCATGTACACCTCATTGGGCCGGCTACAATGGTGTTTGAAGGAGATATTCCCTTGCCCGAGTGACCCGTGACAAGGTTTAATCTATATTGACCATCAAGAACCCTAAAGACCTGTTTGGACTTTAGGGCTTTCTTTGCAATAACCTCTTGTTGATAAGATGTTTTAGGGTTTAAATTTAGATTTTCTTCCTCCCCCCATTAAGAAAAAAGGAGGGCGCCGTTGTGTGGCGTCCTCCTAATGTTGTAGATGTTTGATAGACGATTACCAAGCAAACATTGGGAAATCCTTCATCATCATGTTCACTTTCTCGCGAACCATGGTGATTGTTGCTTCGTCCTCGGGTTTCTGGAGCACGGTGTCGATGAGCTCAACGATCTCGCCCATCATGTCCTCCTTGGCACCACGGGTGGTGATGGCTGGAGTGCCCAGGCGGATACCTGAGGTCTGGAAGGCGCTGCGGTCGTCGAATGGCACCATGTTCTTGTTGACGGTGATGTCGGCAGCTACGAGAGCGTTCTCGGCAACCTTACCGGTCAAGTCGGGATACTTGGGACGCAGGTCAAGCAGGATGCAGTGGTTGTCGGTACCGCCACTGGCAATCTTGTAACCCTTGTCGAGCAGAGCCTTGGCCATTGCCTGAGCGTTGGCCTTAACTTGCATTTGGTAAGCCTTGAACTCGGGCTGCAGAGCCTCGCCAAAGGCAACAGCCTTGGCAGCGATAACGTGCTCGAGTGGACCGCCCTGTACACCTGGGAACACTGCCGAGTCGAGCAGCGACGACATCTTGCGCACTACGCCCTTCTTGGTAGTCTTGCCCCAAGGATTGTCGAAGTCCTTACCCATCAAGATGATACCACCGCGTGGACCACGCAGGGTCTTGTGAGTTGTACTGGTAACGATGTGAGCCCACTTCAATGGGTTGTTGAGCAAGCCAGCTGCGATAAGTCCTGCAGGGTGAGCCATGTCGATCATCAGGATAGCACCCACCTTGTCGGCAATCTTGCGCATGCGCTCGTAATCCCACTCGCGGCTGTAGGCACTGGCGCCACCCACGATGAGCTTGGGCTGCTCGCGCAGGGCAACCTCCTCCATCATGTCATAGTCAACGATGTTGGTGTCGGGGGTAACGTTGTACTCGCACTGGTGGAACACGAGGCCCGAGAAGTTAACTGGGCTTCCGTGTGAGAGGTGACCGCCATGAGCAAGGTTGAGGCCCATGAACTTGTCGCCTGGTTTCAGGCATGCCATGAACACTGCCATGTTGGCCTGTGCGCCACTGTGGGGCTGAACGTTGGCATACTCGGCGCCAAAGAGCTGCTTGATGCGCTCTTGAGCCAGAGTCTCGGCCTCGTCAACCACTTGGCAACCGCCATAGTAGCGGTGGCCGGGATAACCCTCGGCATACTTGTTGGTCAGGCAGCTACCCATAGCTTGCATAACTTGGTCACTCACGAAATTCTCGCTGGCAATGAGCTCAATGCCACGTTGTTGACGCAGGTGTTCACGCTCGATAATGCTGAACAATAAATCGTCTCTCTTCATCTTTAAAGAATAATGTTAATGTTGTTTATAGATTAATCTAAAATGTTTTTTTTAATTATTCGGCAAAGGTAGTAAATAGTTTTCAGTTATCGGTAATTACTCACCAGTTTTTTTAGTTTTAAAACAATAAATGGCGGCTTGTTGACTCTACAGGAATTAGCATTTTAGTGCGAATGCGGCAAATCTTGTGGCATTTTTTTGGTAATGACACAAGAATTTTCTATTTTTACAAGCTGAAAAGTTTTGTGACCAAAAAACGGTAAATACTATGGACTTATTACTACCCAACAAGATAAATAGCGGGAAAGGTGAAATTCTGAGGGAGGCGCGACAGGTGACCATCATCGGTGCCAACGGTGCCGGCAAGACACGCTTTGTGAACAAGCTGGTGGAGCAGTGTGGCGACCTGGCTTTCCGCATCTCGGCTTTGAGAGCACTTTTCCCGGTTGAGCACCCAGAACAACACTACAAAGGCTCTATAAGCGAGCGCTTTGACAAGCTCAATCAAAACATGCAACAGGTTGTCAACACAGCAAAGAGCGAGTTTGACAAGCTCACCTATGTGATGATGATTGACGAGTTCCGCAGCTTGATGAACTTCAAGGCTCACCAGCTCATGAAGGAGGACATGGAGTTCCCAAAGACCAAGCTCGACAAGGTAGTGAAGATGTGGCAAGAGGTGTTCCCCAAGAATAAGATCCTGCGCGAGAACGGCAAGCTGCTTTTCACCACCGAAGGCCAGACCGACAAGTACTCGTCGCTGCGCCTGAGCGATGGCGAGAAGGCTGTGCTCTACTATCTGGGTGCCGTGCTCTATGCCATGGAAGATGCGGTGATTTTTGTCGACGACCCTGAGACCTTTATTCACCCCTCTATCATGCAGACCTTGTGGAACGTGATTGAGGAGATGCGTCCCGACTGTACTTTTGTCTACAGCACTCACGATGTGGATTTTGCCAACTCACGCATCGACAACAAGTGCATCTGGGTCAAGGACTTCAACCCCGAGCAGCTCACATGGGACTACGAGGTGCTTCAGTCGAGCAGCAACTTGAGCGACAGCCTTTATATCGACCTGCTGGGCACGCGCAAGCCAGTCCTCTTTGTCGAGGGCGATGAGGAGCACAGCATCGACTCGCGGCTCTATGCCCTAATATTTCCCGAGTACACCATCAAGCCGCTGGGCAGCTGCAACAAGGTGATTGAGAGCGTGCGCTCGTTCAACGGCCTGGAAGCCTTGCACCACCTCGACAGCTGGGGCATCGTCGACCGTGACCGACGCGACGAGAAGGAAGTTGAATACCTACGCAAGAAAAAAATCCTCGTCCCCGAGGTAGCCGAGATTGAGAACATTCTCATGCTCGAGGGCGTGATACGTGCCGTGGCCCATTACCGCCACAAGAACGAAGACGATGTTTTCAACAGTGCCAGCCGCGCAGTGATAAAAAACTTTGACAATGAAATCAAGCAGCAGGCCCTGCAGCACACCCGCCACCGCGTGAAGCACGATATAGAGTTGCGCGTTGACATGAAGTTCCGCAACATCAGTGCCCTTGAGGATCACATGATCGACCTTGTGAACGAGATTAACCCTCGTGGCATCTACGAGATGCTGTGCCGCGAGTTCCATGTCTATGTCCAAAGGAAAGATTATGCCAAGGTGCTGAAAGTCTATAACCAAAAGCTCATGCTCACACAGAGCGGTGTGGCAGGACTGTGTGGACTGAAGAGCCGCGAGGAATACATAAAAATCGTGCTTAAAATCTTGAAAGGCAACGGCCGCGAAGCCCAAGCAATTCGCAAAGCCATCAAAGATTGCTTCGGCCTCGAAGACAACAATGCCGAGCAATAACCACAACGACCAGCCACAACCCAAAACAAGAGTGACTTGCAATCAATCTTTGCAAGTCACTCTTGTTATATACCCGTTTTTTGATAAAATCAGCTGCGCCTCACCCAATGTCAAAGCAAGCTTTGCCGTTGTTTTCGGCTTGCACGATTTTCTTGATTACTTACTCGTTTTCACACATGCTGTGCAATTTAAAAAAATAAGTCTATCTATTATAATTTCTCAGCCACGTTGCTTTTTGGCTTCTCTGGTTGATACTCGTCGTCGGTCTTGAATTGAAGCAGCTGTTCACTCTCGGCAGTGAGCTCAGCAGCGACAGCAGCTGCAGGGCTTGGCTTGATGATGCGGCAAGCATTGCGATAACGCACGCGATAGTAGCTCTCGGTCGAATGGCTCTCGGTAATGCCACGGCTGCATGAAGCGTGGATGAACGAGAAGTCATGGCCATTGCCGTCAACAGCGGTAACAATACCCACGTGACCAATACTTGGGCCACCTCCTCTTCCTGCGAAGAACACGAGATCACCAGGCTTGAGCTGGCTGCGCTCTACGCGCTCACCATCGGCAAATTGTGCACGGCCTGTGCGTGGAATCGAATAACCCATATTCCTGAACACATAGCTTGTAAATCCTGAGCAGTCAAATCCCTTGGGAGTGGTGCCACCATAACGGTAAGGAACACCACGGAAACGACGTGCAAAAGCAAGAAGATTGTTCACTTGTAGCTCTACATCGGCTACATCGGGGGTTACATTAATATAAGAGCTGGCTGGTGTTTTCTCTGGAACGGAATTGGGGTTCTCGGCTTTGGCCGAAAGGGTCGATGATGCAATAAAGGATGATACAATTAATAATGTGAAAATAGTTGATTTAGATAATAACTTCATACTCTTTTTATTTGCGTTTTTACTTAAGCGTCAAAGCGTGTTACATAACACATTGTTGAGCTTGTTTTTTGTTTTTAACATTGCAAAGGTAGGTAGATTGCCACAACCGAGCAACCTCACTAAAGGTTCTTAAACATTTACTTTTGTAAACTAAAAAACCCGAAATTTTCCCACATTCACCTTTCATGCTAAGGCTAAGCAACCTCCAAAGTTTGTCTTTTCAATAGCCCAAAAGTGAATAAAAAAACATATTTTAACTTAAAATACAATCTCTTGACACCAAAAACCGCCCGTTTCTGGCCCATTTTTCTATAAAATCACAACAGGAAAAAAAGACAACTTGGCTAAAATGCAATGATGCAGTCTCAGCCAAGTTGAATGATATTTTTCAGTATTATTACTGGCGCTTTATGTCGAGGATTGCAGGACCGATGTTGTCGATAATGTCGCTTGCTATCAAGCTCTGCTGACTATTCTTTGCCGCTGCCAGGTCGCCAGCATGGCCATGAATGTATACTGCCATCCACACGCTGTTGTCGGGAGTGTATCCCTGCGATATCAATCCAGCTATCATTCCTGTGAGCACATCGCCGCTGCCGGCAGTTGCCATGCCAGGATTGCCACTGCTGTTGATATACACTTTGCCGTCGGGACGAACCATCATGGTATAATGCCCCTTGAGCACTATGGTGATCTTGTGGTTCTTTGACACATTTATCGCACGCTTGAAGCGCTCCTCGTCGGTGACATTCTTGCCAAACAAACGGTCAAACTCACGTGCGTGCGGTGTTATTATCGAGCCCTTGGGTATGCTGCGCAGCAACATCGACCGCTTGGCAATGCAGTTGAGAGCGTCGGCATCGAGCAAACAAGGATTGCGGAAGTTTTTCAAGAAATGGTCTATTGCGTCCACAGTCTCATCGTTAGTGCCCATGCCTGGACCCAATGCTATCACACTGAAACGGCGCTTGCTGTTGATAGATGTGGTGCAGATGTTGCTTTCGTCGGCCTCAAAGAGGGCTTCGGGGCAAGATGTCTGCATGATAACGTTGGCACTGGCGGGACCATGCACAGTCACCAGACCGGTGCCTATGCGCTGGGCACTACGAGCTGCGAGAATTGCAGCACCCATCATGCCGTAACTGCCGGCAATGAGATAGAGCGAACCATTGTCATACTTGCTGATAAAGGGGTCGAGCGGACGAAGCTTCTCCCTCACATCTTCTTTCTCGATGAGATAATAGTCGGCTGGAGTGGTCGCTATAGCTGTGGGGTCCAAGTCGATGTCAAGAACGATGCACTGCCCTATGAACTCGGCATTCTCGCTGAAGAAGAACGAGAGGCGCTTGCTGGCAAAAGTGAGGGTGAGGTCGGCACGGATGATGTTGCGGCGGTCGCTACCCTCGTTCCACTCGCAAAACAACCCCGAGGGCATATCTATGGCAACGATATAGGCATCGCTGTTGTTGATATACTGTACCAACGAAGTGTAGCCACCTTTCAACGGGCTGTGAAGACCTGCTCCAAAGAGGCCGTCAATAACCACGTCGTCGGGACCAAGCTCGGGAGGTGTGAAGTTGTCGACAATCTCGTTGAAGTCAACATCGCCCATATCAATGAGGCGCCGACGGTTGGCGGCACAACAGTCGCTAAGATGCGACGACCTGATGTTAAACAAGTACACCTCAGGACGATAACCCTGCTCGTAGAGCATGCGTGCTACCGCCAAGGCATCACCACCATTGTCGCCTGGACCTGCAAAAATCACCATGCGCTTTGTAGCACGCCAGCGCGAAATTATCTCATAAGCTACAGCCGACGCCGCACGCTCCATAAGATCAAGACGGGTAATACCCTCGCTTGCTATGGTTGCATCGTCTATTTTCCTCAGTGCTTCGTTGGTAAATATTTTCATGTCAAATATCCTCGTTTTTTACTATCTGTTCCACAGCCACTAAAACATTTGAAAATCAATGCAATAATAATCATCCAAACTACCAAAAGTGGCTCTTTCTATCATTTCGAACCACAAAGTTAGTGAAAATCATTTCATTTATACCAATTTTTCCAATAAAAAAATTTAAGTTTTTACAGAATAGATGTTTGAATACAGAATACAAATATCAGTTAAGAGTTTAGAGGGGAGAGGGAAGAGAGGGCTGCGCCTTCTTAAGTGTATAATTCACAATTGCGGAGTTCGCTTCGCATGGGGATAAGAGAACGAGAACATCACCTCACTTGACTCACTTGACTCATGGAATCACTGGAATCAGTGGAATCACCTGTTAAGTATTAAGTGTTAAATGTTAAGTGAAGCCGCGTTGCGGCTGATGAATTCACTTGACCCACCAGACACACAAGTGTACACCGCGACGCGGTGCAGTACATAACAAAGCTCTTGCATAGAGAATAGAATATCATATTTTGGGACAGTTTCAGTATCTTTGTGTTCATGGCTATAGATAATAATTCTTGATTGCGCAAAGATAATTATGTGAAGATGAAAAGACCATATTATTATATTTTTGGTGACTGGATGGAGTAAAAAGAAAAAGCGCCGTGATGGTCATTCCATTACGGCACTTAATATGACATGATTATTCTCCGCTACTTATTTGTGCCAAGAAGGAAATTGTAAATCATAGTGATGTCAGCACTGGTCACATAACCGTCTCCGTTCACGTCGAGAGAATTGCCAGATTGTTGAGCTTCAGTCACATTGATAACGTAATTGATAGCGATGTTGCTGCCATCGGTTGTGGTTGCCGTGATTGTCACTGTTCCCATTTCGAGTGTTTCAATGAGTCCATTTGCATCAACAGTTGCAATGTTCTCATTACTCGAAGTCCAAGCCAAAGTCTTATTCTCGGCATTACTTGGATTGACGCCTACGTTAAACTTCACCTTTACTCCTTTTGGGATGTCGCATGATGTGGTCACGAGCGAGGTCACGTTCACTGGACCTGTTGATCCTCCGCTAGTCACCGTGCAGGTAGTATTGGGGAAATAATGTTTTACTCGCGCATCGTCGGTAGCAATGATATTCCTCATCTGAATAGTCTTAGGACCGCTGAAAGAGTTATCGGCAATGATGTTGAAAGTCACCAGTGCGCCACTGTTGTTTTTGAAAGTTTTGAGCGTCTGCGAGGCGATTAGGATGCGAATCGCGCCATTTGAGAGCATAGTGCTCGCAATGGTATGGTCACGACCCTTGCGGTCGGTGAGCTCAAACAGATAGTCTCCATCTTCCTGCTCTATAGTCAGACCCTCTGGCAGATAGATGTCCGCCTGCAGAGCAGTATAGACGCTGTCGTTATCAAGATTAATCTCAACCAGCTTTGTCTCACCTGGATTAATTGAGAAATCGTTGATGTAGAAGCAATCGGCTTCGCCTGTTGGTGTTGGTGGTGTATATCCTTCCTGCGTCACGGTCGTTGCCTGATTGGGCATATAGTGCTTAACACGCGCATCATCGGTAGCAATGATGTTTTTCATCTCTATCGTCTTGCTTCCGCTGAAGGAGTTGTCGGCGATGATGTTGAAAGTCACCAAAGCACCGCTGTTGTTTTTGAAGGTCTTGAGTGTCTGCGAAGCTATTAGGATGCGTATTGCACCACTTGAGAGCATGGTGCTCGCTATGGTGTGGTCGCGCCCTTTGCGGTCGGTCAAGTCGAAAAGATAGTCGCCATCTTCCTGCTCGATTGTCAAACCCTCGGGCAGATAGATATCGGCTTGAAGAGCTGTATAGACGCTGTCGTTGTCAAGATTAATCTCAATCAGTTTTGTTTCGCCAGGATTAATTGTGAAGTCGTTGATGTAGAACGTGTCAACTGCAGCTGCGCTCAATGAGGCAACCATGCATAAAGCCATTAATAAAAATTTCTTCATGATCTTATTATTTTAATGGTGAGGCGAACGAGCCGCCCCACCTAATCATTGTATTAGAATCTCATTTTTTTAACTTCGTTGCCCATCTTTACGATTATCAGTCCTGTTGCAGGTGCTGGATAAACGTTGCGGCCAGCGTCAACTCTAACTGTCTTATACATACCGTTTGGCAATGCAAGCTGAGCCTCTCCATCGGCTGGCGAAACAATCACGATGTTTCCTCCTTCTTGATAGATACGGACATCAGTGTAAACATCAATTACTCCTGTGGGGTTGAAGTCAAGGGCGATGTCGTCAATCTTGAAGGTTGCCGCTTGTGGACTTGCAAGGATGATGTTGCTCAATTTTCCGCTGCCGCTTGGTGAGCCAGCGAGAGTGAGTGTTAGCACTGCGCCATCATTGTTCTTGAAGTTCTTGAGCGCACTTGAGGCTGCGAGCAGACGATAGTTGCCGTTACCAAGCTCACAGAATTCAATTTGATGGCTTGCAGAAGCACGGTCAGTCAGCGATGCGTCAACAAGCGTCATGCCCTGAGGCAGGTTGATATCCATCTGCATTGCAGTGAGGCTGACATTGTTGCTCAAATTGACGGCAACTTCATATTGTCCACTGGCTGTGTTGTTGACAGTAGCATCCATAGCTATGCTTGGATTTCCAATTGTAACTGCTGGTGCTAATTGTGGAGCACCCTCATAGTTCAATGCCAGATAAGCCACACCCACAAGGTCGCCAACGTCAATAGTGTTGTCCTCATCAAGGTCGGCAGCGGCAAAGTTGAATGGTTGTGGATCCTGCTCAAGGATATAGCTTGCAACGTCAACATAGTCGGCAACATCGATAGTGCCGTCGTCATTCACATCACCAGGAGTAAAGGGCTGTGTTGGTTCTTCAACCAAAGCAAGAAGATAAGGATAACCTACACTCTCTTCAATGCCCCAAGTCTCAGTGAAGTTCCAGCCTTGGGCGGTGTAAGTTGCCTGTTGCTTGAGTGTGGCATCTGTCACGCCTATTCCTTCAAGGATGTCATCGTAGATTATTTGAGTGACATCATTAACCGAAACCACCATCGATTTTAAAGCATAATTGTTGGCTTGCGGAGTAGGTGCTCCGTTTTTGAAGCCGCCAATCACACGCATGGCTGTGCCATTCTGATCACTCACGTCAATCTTGTTGTTGATAGCGAAACAGTTGTTGACCGATGCTGAACTACCATCAAGATAGCCCACAATACCACCGCCGAAGTTGGTGGCATATAAGTCTCCATTGGAGTAACACTTGTCAATCGCCCCAAAGCTATAACCAGCAATACCGCCAGCATAGAGACCACCCTTGGTGTAAGCACTGCTATAGCAGTTAGAAATATTACCTGTAGTATAACCCACAATACCTCCAGCACGGCAATTCGTCAAGTCGTTTGTTATCACCGACCCCGCAGCGGCACTCCTTGTTATTGCACCAGTCGAGTTACCAGCAATGCCACCTATGTAATCAACACCTGTCAAGGTCACATCGGCCTTTGAAAGGTCAATATCGCTTGTCACCTTGCCAACAATTCCGCCAACATAATTTCCTGTTGCGGTGACTGTTGAACCAGTTACAGATAGTCCAGTAATGGCATTTGACAATTGACCTGTAATGCCACCAACGAAAGAAGCTCCACCAATTGTTGAGTTTTCGACCGAGCATCCAACGAAATTGTTGTTAGCGCTTGAGCCAGCGGCAATACCTCCAGCATAATCACCAGCACCAATCAAACTGCTGTTTTTAACAGAGCAGTTGCTGAAAGAGTTGCCAGTTGAGTAACCAGCTACACCGCCCGTGTGAGCACCACTTGCAATTAAATTTACATCTTTCACAGAAATATTGGAGAAAGTGCCATCGGTTGACGAGCCAGCAATTCCACCAACGTTGCTAATTCCCGTCAAGTTTCCTTCAA
The DNA here is from genome assembly GCA_947167995.1 of uncultured Prevotellaceae bacterium. GTDB lineage: Bacteria > Bacteroidota > Bacteroidia > Bacteroidales > Muribaculaceae > Sodaliphilus. The sequence continues at coordinate 51,428 of CAMVKS010000008.1, read as the reverse complement.
CAGCAATATTCTCTAAAGAGCTACCTATTGACTTACCAACAATAATACCGGTGTAACTTTGTCCGTTTACTGCTTTACCAGAAGCCACATTGACACGAAGATTCTTAACAGTAGCATTTTCCATACTTGAAATCAAAGCGGTATTATTGAGCGGACTTTCAATCCACAAACCATTAATGGTGTGATTGCCACCATCAAGTTGCCTCATTGTACCACCACCTGTCTTGCCAATAGGCACCCAACCCTCATTGGGACTGTTGGTTTCAATCCATTGGGTGAGGTCAATATCATTCATTATCTTATAATAAGAGTAGCTGTTGATGCTTGCCAAGTCTTCGGCGGTATAGATGAGATAAGGATCATCTTCGGTACCGCTGCCGGCATAACCCACTACAGCGGTGACAAAATAGGAATGAACCAAATCGTCGGTTTCGGCCCAAACTTTGACAGTTGAGCCTGATTGGAGTGCATCGACTGTAGCTGTCCACTCGGTGCCGTTAACCACCGCCTGATAGACACCTCCATCAGTCATCACATATACTCTCGCGCCTGTTGCGCATCTTCCTTGAACAGTTGTTCCTCCCGACACTAATGTGTTAGTAAACTTGGGAGGAGCACATTGAGTGGGTTTGAATGGGAAACTCTCAGTTTCAAGAATAGTCCAATCGGTACTGAAGTTCCAGCCAAGGCCTTGATAACTACTCTTGTAACGCAGCATTGATGAGCCCAAATTAGTGCCATGTTGAGGTCCATCGGTAGCAGTTATCTGCAAGCCCTCAGAGATGACTTTCATCGTAGTCATGCCTCGGTTAGCCTGACTTGTGCCCGATGTGCCAATTGTTATTGAAGAGCCACTTACGGCTCCATAGATGCGCCCCACATCACCGCTGACAGAATTTACCACATCTTGCGCCGCAACATTTGACGTTACAGTTGATGTGCCACTTACATATCCTATTATGCCTCCTACATATTGGTTGCCAAACACAGAACCGTTGCTGTAGTTTTTGTCGAGTGTTACATTAGAGCCACAACCTACAAGACCACCTATGTTGGAGCTTTGAGAAACTATAGCACCACTATAATAACTATTGTTGATGTTTACATTACCAGTTGCTGAAATGGAACCTGCAAGTCCACCCACCTTAGTGCCAGGAACATTAATGTCACCAACGGCAAAGATGTTGCTTATAGTGCCTTCAAGTGAAGATGAGCCTATAGCTCCCACAAAACCTCCTGCAAGTGATTGTGCTTTCACGTTACCAACAGAGCCACAATTGCCTATCGACAATGCTCCGGTGTGATAACCAACAAAGCCACCAACGTGTGTTGACTGACTCTCCACATCACCTATTGCATAGCAGCTGTCGGCGCTCAATCCTGACGAAAAGCCAATCATTCCGCCTATATTCTGTAATGTTCCTGTTACTCTTCCGCTGGCATTGCAACCAGTCAACGTAGCTTTTGAGGATTCTCCAATAAAACCACCAACTTTACCTGTGCCAGTGACGTTGCCCGATGTTACGGCATGGTTAATGTTGCTGTTCTTTAAATAGCCTGCAAAACCGCCAGTATTATTGCTGCCAGTGATGTTACCAGTATGGGAGAAATTTCTCACAGGTGTACCAATAACCTCTCCTGCAAAACCTCCACTATAATTGGTCCCGCTTATTTCGCCGTCATGAGAGCAATAGGAGAAATCTCCATCAGTTGCATAGCCGGCAATGCCGCCACAATACTGAGCTCCTGCAATGTCGCCCGAATGACTTGCGTGTGTGAAAGTGTCGCATGTGCTAAATCCTATCAAGCCACCAGAATAGGAACCACTGCAAGTGACAGAGCCGTCAACATTGCAATTTAGGAATTCACTATACTCAGATTCACCACATAGACCACCGGTTTTATTTGCTCCTTCAACTGATAGATTGACATTGATATTATTGAATTTTGAAAAAAGAGCACGGCCACATAAGCCTCCATTATAATCGTTTCCTTTGACACTACTCCCTTCTATATTAAGATTGCTGATTCTGGCACCATCGGCAAATGCAATAAAGCCATTATAATCATTGTTGCGGTTTATTTTAAAACCCGACAATGTGTGACCTTCGCCCAGGAATGTCCCCATAAATGGAGATTCAATAGAACCTATGGGTTCCCATCCCTCGGTGGGATTATTGTCGGCAATAAATTGGGTAAGATCAATGTCTGACATAAGCTTGAACACCACATCACCATATCCAGTATAATTCCTAACATCATACAACTGAATAGGATTAAAAATCAGATACGGGTCATTGGCAGTTCCGGAACCAGAACCACTGAAACCGCCTGGACCTTGGGTATAAGAATAAATAATATTAAAATCTTTCCAGTAATCGGTTGTTGTATAGGAAGTAGAATAGACTTTTAAAATGACATTATGTGTAGATACATTATTAAATGTAGTTGACGTTATGGTAGGTGGAATACGTGGATAGCTAATTATTGTTTTCAAGCCACTGCAACCCGAGAAGGCTGTGCCGCCAATCGAAGTGACCGAGTTTGGGATGGTCACCGAGGTCAAGCTAGTGCATCCATAGAAAACGCCGGTGCCAATCGTCGTCACCGAGTTTGGGATGGTCACCTCGGTCAAGCCAGTGCAATACTGGAAGGTCCTTTCGCCAATCGTCGTCACCGAGTTAGGGATGGTCACCGAGGTCAAACCTGTGCAACGAGAGAAGGCTAAGTTGCCAATAGATGTCACCGAGTTGGGGATGGTTATATTAGTCAAGCCAGTGCAACTATTGAAGGCATATTCGTCAATCGTGGTCACCGAGTTTGGGATGGTCACCTCGGTCAAGCCTGTGCAACCATCGAAGGCCCCGCCGCCAATCGTGGTTACAGAGTTCGGGATGCTCACCGAGGTCAAGCCTGTGCAACCATCGAAGGCAGCGTCGCCAATCGACGTCACCGAGTAAGTAGTGCCATTGTAGTTAACAGTTGATGGAATGTTCACAGAGCCAGTGTATTCATTTGAATACTGATAAAAACTGGTCCCTCTATATGTCACAATAGCATTTGAACCGTTTTTGTTGTAGTATATTCCATTGACCTCAAAATCGTGGGCATTCATCGTTTGTGCACCAATGACTGCTAGTAATAGTAATAATAAAATCTTTAAATGTTTCATATCTTTAGCTTTTTAATTAGTACCTAAATCAAACCATTCTGGAAAATCAATTCCCATTTCTTCTAATTTTGAGTAAGAATAATCTTCTATTAATTTCATTGCAACAGCATTAAAAAGATAATGATTCATCAATCCATATGTTGTGCATTTTGCAAAGAAATTCCCTAAATTTATTTTTCCTGAATTGAAATTTTCGACATCATTATGGAATATACTCTCATCATATAAATCTCCTTTAGGATTGTTTATATTATTTGAAATGTCATTAAATAAACCTTCAATATAAACCTTTATTTCTTTGTCATTATAAACCTCTGTTTGTTTATAATTAATCAATTCTTGACTTAATAGATCTAAATCAATATTATCCATAGTTGTGATGTTTTTCCTCTTTAGTCTCCCGAATCAAGGTGGTTTCGTTAATGGTGAGTACAAAAAGATAGCGTGGAGACTTGTCTGGTTATTGTTGTAGAGGCTTCGGCATGCCCACACCATTAATAAACAGTATCCCCCACGCCATGCCGATATACTGCTCCCGCCTACAGGGGGATATGTATAGGCACGCATGAGCGTCTTTTTACTGCTTATCCTAATGGTGATGAAATTTGCCGAATTTCTACAACAGGATAACGCAAAAACGCTTTCTTTATGTCATCAAGCAGTTTGTTCAACCTCTGTTACCTGCTTGAATTGGATAAATTAGGCTACGTCTCGGAAAAACTCAAATAAATTTGTTTTTCTCTCAACTTGCACTAATATTGCTGCAAATTTAAATATTTTTTTCAAAAAACACAAACAATCGTGACAAAATTGAGCGTTTTGTGTTTTATCTTTGAGTCGAAGGGAATTTGTTAGAGAAGATGCACTCAACACACTAAAAGAAGGGGTGTCATAATATAGGAATCACGCTATGCGTGAAAAATAATTCAAACATTTCCAAATCCAACAAATAATTAATTTGCTTAAAACCAGCAAATTAAACAATGTTTGATTTGTGATGATTTGTTAGATTTCTGCGCGAAACGCACTAAACCAGAATTTTGAAACACCCTCGTCAAAACGATGGATTAAAGACAGGGGGAGCTATCTACACTCTCCACGGACACAAATAAAAGGTTATAAATTGATGTATATATTAGTTTTCCTGAACGAGAACAAGTTGTCGGCAAAGTTATTACCCTTGATGTTAAGGGTATAGTTCTTTTGTGAGTAAGCCTTTACCGAAGGCACGACAAATTGCAGGCACTCTCCATCGGGCGTGGAAGTGAAATGTATCTGCTCGTTTCTCTCGTCGAGCAAGACGAGGGCGTCGAGCGATGTAGCATCGAGATGCTGTAATATCTCTTTTTTATCTACAGTAACAAGCACTTCGAGGGCATCTCTCTCGTGCATGTTTGACACCAAGAGGTTCACCGAACTGCGATTCTCACATGAGACACACATGAATGCCAGGAGCATAATAACTAATAATTTTCTCATTGTTGTTTCTCTTCTATGTTTTTAATACCATCACGACACAGGCACACTCGGTAACGCTTGTACTCGCTCTTACCTTCATATTTGCACTGAATCACAAAATTAAGATAGTAGGCCTTGTCGCCACTCGTGAAATTGAGAGCGGCATCGCCGTTATTGACATATAGCGGAACCTTGGGGTTGTCCATCTTGCGCATGAAACTCGAGAGATTGAAGCGCACAATATTGTTGATACCATTGATGGGGTAGGCCGAGAGGCGATCAACCTCCTTGCGCTTGAGATGCACATACTTGCGGTATTGAATGACCTGTTCATCAACACCGCGGTTCACAACCAGTGGATTCTTGCGGGCACGCTTCTCGTGAACGTGCCTCGACACATCTTTGGGAGAGACGAAGTCGAAACCCTCCTTCATCCAACCAATCTTGTGTGCTGCCACACGAATGGTGATGAGGTAGTCATAAAAGCGACTCCCAAGGCGGTTAGCAAAATAGTTGCGTATCAAGTCCTTGATGCGGTCCTTGAACATATAGCTGATTACCAGAGCGATGAAGAACGGCAAGGTGAAATTGCCATAGGTCTGCTGGAAAGCAAACGACACCACCGTGGCAAAGACCATCGACACACCGGCGGCAAAGCTGAAGGCCACCTGCTCGAGAAAAACGGTGTTGCGGCGCTTGAAAGTGGGAAGATAGAGATTGCTCTCGATATATTTCTTGAGCTGGCTGGCACGATAGACAAACTGGCGGTTGTCGTCACTGCTGCAGTCTTCCACCTCGAGAAAGCCCCGGCGCCTGCGATACTTGTGTTCGCTGTCGAGCATCTGCGAGAGCATGGGCAGGAGTGGGCCACCGCTGTGATGCTGACGCGGGTTCAGCAACTTGACGATTCGCCCCATGTGCTGCTCTATAATATTGGATATGAACTCATCGCCAAAGTCATAAAACACAACAACTCCCTCGCCACGACCGTCTTCCATCAACAATGAGCGCAACGAGCGATACATCTCGGCAACAGTCTTCAATTGCTCTACCAGGTCGCATGCGAGGCTTTGACGAGCATCGTCATTGTTTTGCTGCGTGATTTTGATATAGGCGTCACGCACGCTGCTCTTTACTATCGAGGCAAACATCTTCACCTCGGTCTCAAACTCCTTTTTCTCATTCACAGGGTTGAGACACGCCTGCCTGATGCGTGTGAACGGCAGGCAATGCTCGTCGGTGAGTTCTCGCAGTTGATAGCTGGGGGTTATCAGCCTCATGTGTGACAATGTGTCGCAATAGAATGTGTCCTTGCTATAGGTGTGGCGATTAACATCAAGCACCTCGGGAATGTAAATCCAGGTGTTCATGTAGAAGTCGTTGTAGATCACACCCTCACCGGGAATGTAACCCACCTTGAACTCCAACGTGTTGCTGTCATGTATTTTAGGCTTGATGTCAATCATTATTCATTTAGTTTTCTATTTAAAAAAACTTAGAAAAGCACTCCGTTGGTGTAACCAAACCATCTCAACACTGTGTCGCCCCACAATATCACCATCAACCAGCTGATGAACATCATGGTGATACCAAACTTGAAGGTGTCGCTGATGCTGTACTGGTTGGTAGTGTAAAGCAGTGCTGCAGGCTTGCTGTTGAAAGGTAGCACGTAGACGTGTCCCACAAGCAATGCCACAGGGAAGGCCAAGCTCATGATGGGGTAGCCATTGCTCTGTGCCACACCAATGGCGATGGGCACAAAGATGAGCGTGAGCATAGTCTTCGACTCAAAGATGAGCGAGAACAGAAGGATGCTTGCCGTGAGAATCATGTAGATGACCCAGAACGGTGTGCCGGAACCTATTCCAACCGCGCCAAACAAAGCATTGATCATAGTGCCCGGCAGACCTGTTGCCTCAAGGCCTGCGCCCAGGGTATAGGCACCAGCCGAGAAGAGCAGCAAGTGCCAAGGGATGTCGACATCATTCCACTTCACGATGCCTATCTTGGGCAACAACGCCACAACGGCACCCATGAAGGCCACTGCGGTCTGATTGATGCCATGCTGCTTGTCGGTGGCCCACAGGATGAGCACCACGAGGAAAATGGCTATGGCCTTGTATTCCTGTGCGCTCATCTTTCCCAACTTGTGCAACTCGTCGCGCAGGCGGTCTAAGCCACCTTCAATCTGAGGTTTGTCCTCGCCTTTCTTGAGGCGGAAGAATATCTTGGACCCCACAAACCAGCCAATGAGGATGAGAATCAAATTCATGGGGAAAGCACACTTGAACCAGTCCTGATAGCTGAAAGCTCCAATGCCCAAAGCACCGGCGATGAGCGAGCCTGCCAGCAGCGTGGCTCCCGAGCCGGTGAGAAACGAGTTGGCACCCAAGTTAATCTGGAAGAGGTTCTGCAACACGAGGTTGCGGCCGAAGTTGTTGCGTTTTCCCTGCGACGCTCCATAGATGGCGGCAACAACCATGAAGATGGGAAGCAGGATGGCGGCCTTGGCAGTAGTTGCCGAAATGAATGCCGACAGCACGATGTTGATGACGATAAAGCTCAAGATGATGCCACTGGCACTCTTTCCGAACTTGAGCACAAACCAGATGGCAAAGCGCTTCGCCACCTGAGTCTTGACAAGCATACTCGCCAAGATAAACGACAGGATGTTGAGCCACATAACGGGGTGGCCGAGCTGGGCGTAAGCCTCTTTATCGCTCGTCACCCCGGTGAGCACAATCATCAGTATCACTATTAACGAGGTCAAATAGTTGGGGATGGCCTCGGTTATCCACAGAATTATGGCGGCGGCAAAAATTGCGAGCATCGCATAGTTGATGTGCAAGAAGCGTTTGTGAGTGTCGGCCGTGAGCTTTTGCTGCTCGGCGGCACTGAGCTCGTGCTTGGTCTCCTTGCCACTGGCATCGACCACCACGGCAAGTTTCTTCTCGCTCTTCTTGTACATCTCGTCATAGCGTTTCACCGCACCCTCGGCAAGGGTTGTCGTCTCCTTGTTGGTATCGATATTGTTGATGAATGGAATATCGACACACCAGTAGAGCAACACAAAGACGAGGATGGCCAGTGGACCGCCTATGCGCTGTAAAATCTTCTCAAACCCCGACTTCTGCATCTTGGGCAGTTTCTCGAGCTTGTAATTGTTCATGTCAAGAGGGTCAAAATGTGCCTCTTGCTTGGTTGCTGCTTCAGCCATATCTTCTATTTAAGGTTTTAGTGAAAAAAGTGTCCCCAAAGAAAACGTTCCTCTCCTTTGAGGACACCGGGTTGCAAGTCTATATAAAAATGTGTTATTTCCAGTTCTTGTAAGGGTTCTTCATGAGCATAGAGTTGTAGTACTTCACGTCGCCTGTCACCTCCTCGCCAAGCCAGGCAGGACGGTCAAACTCGGCATCTTCGCTTGGCAGCTCCACCTCGGCAACAGTGAGGCCCTCGTTGTCGCCATAGAACTCGTCAACCTCGAAGGTGCGCTCGCCGGCTTTCACCAAGTAGCGTGTCTTGTCGATGACTCCAGGCTCACAAATCTTGAGTAGTTCCATAACCTCCTCGGCAGGAATCTCTTTCTCCCACTCAAAGCGGCTGGCACCACTCTCGTTGCCTATGCCCTTGATGGTGATGAATCCCTTCTCGCCCTTAACGCGGACTCTGACGGTGCGCTCGGGAACTGAGCTCAGGTATCCCTGGGTGATGCGTGTTGACTTGAACGCCTCGCTCTTGAAGTCCTCGGCTTTTACTAAGAATTTTCTTTCTATTTCTTGTGCCATAATAGTTGTCAGTTATCAGTTGTCAGTTATCAGTTGTCAGATATCAGACAATTGTTTTGAAATTATTAGTTTTGTTTCTCTTAACCTCTAATCGATTTGAAACACAATCAATTAGCAAGAGGTTTATTAATCATGCCAATCACGCGCTTGATGGCTTGCAGGTAGTTGATGTTCTCAACGCCCTCGAGGCCAACGTCGGCGATGGTCTTCTTGATATCCTCAATCTCGGTGCTCTCACTATTGATGGTGCGAACCATGGCACCGTTGATGTAAACCTCGCCAGTCTCGCAGATGGTGTCGTTGACCATGTAGCCATAGCGTGCCTTCTCAACCTTGACAGCCTGCAGGTCAGGGTGCTCGTCAATCATCTGGAGGAACTCCTCGAGGGTGTAAGACTCTTTAGTGAGCTCGGGCATGCCCTCTACCTTAAAGGCGGGGAACACCTCGTCGCGCAGCACCTGAGCGCTGATGGGGAACTCACCCTTCATCAAGGGATTCCACTGCTCAAGGCCATCAACTTCCTGTACAAAGGTCTTGATGTCCATCTTGCCATCACGTATCTTAGTGTTGTTCACGTCGTTAGTGCGGCTCACGATGTAGGTCTCGGTGCTGTGACGCTCCCACACTTTCTCGGGAACGGGAACACTCAGGCGCGCCATGCGCTTTCCTGCCTCGCAGAAGCAGCGGCCAAAGCTACGGAACTCAAAACGTGGTTTAGAAATTTCGCCAATCTTTAATTCTTCTTTTGCCATTTTTAATAGGATTTTATTTGGATTTACTTTTTGCTTGTTTTGAAAAGACTTGGCAGGCAAGCTGTTGTGCCTGCCAAGTCTAAAATAGGTTTGATAGATTGAAGTTTACTGTATTTACTGAACTACAGAGGGGTCTTCAGCGCCAGTGTCGGGGTTCTTGGTGCCCAGGGTCTTGTCGGCAATCATAAACTTGCCAGTGCCGTTAGGACAGCGGCTCCAAGTCTGTTTGTTCTCGGAGAGCGATTGGTTGCCCCATCCGTCGAGCTTCTCACCACGCTCAAACTTAGTAACGAGAGTGCTGTTGGGGTCATAAACCTGGAAGAGAACGCTCTTCTTTGCCGAGAGACCCTTAGTCATTGGGCGTGGGTTAGGACCACTGCCGCCCTCTCCAGGAGTGTTCTTAGCGCCAACGATGCAGAAGTAGCCATGGCCCATGATTACTTCGCCAGCCTCGCCAACCCAAACGTCGTCGGCCTCATCCTTGCGGATCACTACGCCTTGCAGCTTGATTGGGTCATCGCCGTTGTTGTAGAGCTCGAGATATTTCTCGCCATCAGCACCAGCGCCATAAACCTCGTTGATGACGAGTTTGGTGTAGTCGCTGGGTTTGTCGCCCACTGTATAGTCTTTCTCAACAGTGCTTGTAAAACCAGCTTCGTTAGTAATAGTTACTGTGTAATTAACCTTGGTGCCGTCTTCTTGTGCAGGAATAGTGGCAGTGAAAATCTTACCGTCACCGGCCATTTCAATCTCGTCAACGAAATCACCATCAACTGAATAGCTCATAACGGCTTTTGTAACTTTCAGAAGTCCACTAACCTTGGCTGTTACAACCACGTCTTCAAATGAGGTGGGAGCATCGGGGGTAATCGAAACAGCCTCGATGGTGTTAGGACCCTCATATACTTTATCTTCAACGCATGATGTCATCGCAAGTGCAGCGATAATGAGCGCGAATGCTAATTTTATAGTTTTCATTGTCTTTTTATCTTTAAAGTGTTAAACAATAGATTAGAAGTTAACCTCTAAGCGAAGGCCTAACATGCTGTAGTTCACACCACCTTTGCCCTTGCCTTCTACAATCTTAGTGTAGTCGGCAGTAGGCTTGCCGTCGGCATCGTGGCCGGTGAAGAGCTTGCCCTTGCCATTGGCATAGCGGTCGTTGTTAGAGTACTGATAGTTGAGAACAATCTTCACGCTGTTGTTAACCCAGTAGTTCAGGCCAACGGTGAAGTTCTCGCCGGCACCGCCGTAAACGTCCTTGTTGTTGAGGTTGAGGTAGTCGTAGCGCACTGCGAGCTCAATGTCGCCCCACTTGCGGCCGCGTGAAGGCTGAGTAAACTCGCCCTCGGCGGTGTTGAAGCGCTGCTTACCACCAAAGAGCAAGCAAGATGCATGAACATACCAACCACCAAAGTTATAGGTATTCTTAGCGGCATCTACGCTGTTGCGAATCCACTCGGTCTGGAGGCGGGCAGGTCCGTAGTAGGCGGCTCCCTCAAGACCATAGAGAAGGGTGTGGTCAACATTGGGGATCACGTCGGTGTCGAGATATTTCTTGCGGTTGATGCTGGTGGCATTACGGGTGCTGAAACGCTCGCCGCCCCACTCACCGGTAGCAACGTCGGTCTTGGGAGTGCGATAAGAAATCTTACCACCAAAGTAGAGACCCCAGCTGCGATCCTTAGCATAGGGCATATAGCCAATTTTACCAGTGAACGAGTAACCTTGGTTGCGGCCAAAATCCTTGTTGTTGTCCTGTACATAGGTCAACTCTTCCTCGCCAGCGACAGTCTGGAAGAACACACCACCAGTGGCGCGGAAGTGGTTGCGAAGGTAAGAAACCTGCAAACCAATGTGACGCGAAGGAACAAGAGCTTTACAAACCATTGGACGCTCCATGAAGGTCAGGTAACGCGATGAGGTGGTCTGCTCCATCGAGAAGTCTTCCTTGAAGTTACCAGCCTTGATTGAAACATTAGGGATGCCATCAAACTGCACGATAGCGTCCTTGAGCTCAAACTTGCCATCGGCAAAGTCTACGTCAACCTCACCATACCAGTTGTGTGGCAGGCGTGCTTTAACGGCGAAACGCGCGCGACGAATCGACACGTTATTACCAATGTCGTTGTAGTCTTTGTTGTTACCAAAGAACATAGCTCCGTCGACTTGTACGCGGTTGTCGAACCACAAGCGATATTCCTTGTTCTTAGACTCAAACGTGAGGATGTTGTTGCGCTGCTCCGAAATCAGCTCTTCACGATCGACTTTCACGCCATACTGGTTGTAGACGGCGGTCTCGTCTGATTCTTGTGCCCACACACTGCCCCAAGCAGAAAGTGCCAGCACGAAGGATAGGGTTAATAATTTTTTCATTGTAAAAAACTTTTAGTTAATAAAAAAGGTATTTATTGAATTATATCATTTGTAGATATTCAACAATATTGATGCTTCGGTCGAGTTTGAGCTTTCGCCTGAAGCGGTAGCGGCTCACTTCCACACTCTTGGGCTCGATATTGAGCATGCTCGAGATGTCTTTGCTGGAGAAGCCCAGGCGCAGCATGATGGCCAGGCGCTTCTCCTTCTCCGACAGGTTGGGACAACGCATGAGCAGGCGGCTGACGAAATTCTTGTGAAGTCCTTCTACCTGGGTGTAGAACTGGTCCATCTCGCCAGTGAGCCGCATGTTCTCGTTGAGTTTCTGCGCTGTGTCGCGCAGTTTCTGGCGCAGCAGGTCCACATCCTGCTCCCGCGACAAGTCGTTGAGTGTCTTGCTCAAGTCGTCAAGGTACTGGCGCTGCTGCTTGATATATAATGAAAGGTTTACCAGCTCGTTGTGCTTGATGTCGATTTCGCTTGTCATCACATTAAACTGTGATGTCACGGCAGCAACATCAAGGCGGTTGCGCTCATCGCCGGCCTCACTGTTGTGGGTGAGCTCGTCGTTAAGGGCTTTCTTGGTTTGATTGTGATTGCGGCGCTGCTTGGAATACATTATTATCAGCAGGCAGGTGACAAGCACAAAGCATGTGATGATAAACGTCAAAATAGTGTTTGTGCCTATGGCAATCAACGCTGTCACTATCAAGAAAGAAATGATGGGTGTGGCCACCGAGATGCTCATCAGGTTCACGAGACTGCGATGCAATGTGCCCTTCGACATCTTGCTGCACTCACGCAGCTGGCTCGGAGAGACTATCACAGGTGTCATGCCAAGCAGCACGGTTCCTGCCACATTTCCTGCGGCCAGCACCGTGATGAGGGCATAGAGAGAGGGAAGAGCCCAACTCATGGGTTTTGCCATTGGGTTTTCGTTGCGGAGCACTGCTGTCATGGGAAGCACCATCACAAGACTCAAAACTCCCATAAACATGAACAAAAACGGCAGCCAAGTGACATCAATCTCAGTCAAGAACGATGAAAGGAATGGTGAAGTGAAGAGGGCATAGTTGACAGCAATGGCAAGACCTCCCAAGATGATTCCCACAAGTGCCAGACGCTTCATGTAGAGATTCTTTAGGAGCAAGTGACGGTCGGTCCTGAAAATGATGCGGTCAAACAAGCGCTCATAGAGAATAAAAAACAACAGTCCCAGTACTGGAGCTGCCAGTATCGACAGCAAGGCAGATGTCATCAAGGGGTGAAAAGACCATTCATCATGATATGCAAATGCGGCAACGGCACCCCAAAAGGCTGTCACCACCGAGGTGTACTGGTCGACACTTCTCACTATGGCCACAGTCATGACGATGCCACACATTATCATATAGGCCTCGTTGATGGTGAGATTGTTTATCCTTGATGAAGTCGCATCAAAGGCAAAAATCACCAACAGGCACAATGCAGCTACCACCAGGAACTGCATTATCCCAATGACCCGCGTCGATATCAAATCGCGGATGTGGATACCCAAGAAACTGACGCCAATTTCCCGGTATCCAAACCACGCTCCCATCAAAAGGAGTAAAAATATCGACAATGTGAATTCCATAGAATTGGATTTATGTTAATTGATTAGTTGTGCTTTATTACCATTATCGAGAGATGGTCGGCAACGCGAACGGCCTCCTCGGCAAGTTCTTCGATGTGAAGTGTGAAGTAGCGCAGGTGAAACTTCTGGCTGAGCTTGAAGTTGTCCATCTCGTGAAACACACGACGCTTTATCGACTGGGCAAGCTTGCTGACCTCTTTCTCGAAGAAATAGATGCGATGGGTCTTTTCGCCCACGAAGCGTGGTGCCTTGAAATAGTCGCGCGATGCCTGAATGGTGCCTTCGACAGCAAGTCCTGTTATCTCGACAAGTTTGAGAAAATCAACATTTAGCTCGCTGGGGAAGAATGGAATCTCTATCTCATACTGCCACAAGTTCTTGTGAAGTAAAGTAATAATCATGTCAAGACGCTCAAGCAGCTGCATGATTTCCACACGTTGATCGGTAACCAATGAGTGCGAATATAGTTCGTTCTCTATCGTGCGACGCAGTTCGGTAGTTGCTTCACGCAACCTGGTGATGGTGTCAAGGTTGTCGTCAAAGTCTTTCTTATTGCCCTCAAGATAGTTCTTGATGCCGCTTTTGTAGGTGAGCACGCACTCATCAAGCAGGTCAAGGAAACTGTCGAGGTCGCTTATGGTCTTTTTTGTCTTCTTCGATCCAAACATAGCAATATGACACTTTTGTTACTAATTGCAAAAATACAATACAAAAAATAAAAATGCAAATCCTTTGTGTGTTTTGTGTTTGAGCCAAAACAAGAGGTGTAGTGTTTTATTACATATATATGCTCTGAATATCAACGATATAAAAATATTGGTGTAGTGATTTAAAATTAGCTCTAAAAAAATATGTAGTGTTTAAATATCTATTTTGTAGTAATCGTCAACGCCGTAAAACAACAAAAAATGCCTCGCAAGCACAAGTTTGCGGGGCACTTTACGAGGGGGATATCAGTGTGCTATATCATTTCTTTACGAAGACACGGTAGCCTTTGGCATCGAGGCTGAAGGTACTGCTCGATGCCAAAGTGATGTCGCTCTGGCTGGGACCACCTGCAATTGTGCTGCTGTCGAGCCATTGCGAGTATTCACCAGCATGGATGCCACTCACGGTGACAGTAGTCGATGCGGTACCTAAATTAAGGAGCACGAGCACGGTGTTGTCACCGCTGGTTTTGGCATAGGCAAGCACGTTGCCGCTCGAGCAAGTGAGGAACGTGGTTGGGGTGCCGTTGGCGAGTGCGGGCTGTGTGTGTCGCAGCGCAACGAGCGTGGCTATGGTATTTTTCATCTTGGCATCGGTGGAGTTCCAGTTTATCTTGGTATCGTTGAAATAGTCAAGAATCTGGTCGTTGCCCACTTCCTGGCCATTATAGAGCAAGGGCATGCCATAGATGGTGAAGAACAACGTGGTGAAGGCATATTTGTTAGCACCATACATGGCCTGGAGCGTCTTGCCACCATCGTTGAAGTTCTGGTCGTGATTGGTGAGATAGGTCATGCGGTCGAAGCTCTTGCCCTGACTCTCACTGATAAACGACTCGCAATAGCCCTTCAGGGTCGAGGCACTTGTGCCATTGGGCCCGAAGCGGGCAAGTTTGCCACTCTGGAAGTTCCAAGCGTAGTCGTAGTCGAAGCCCACGTTGAGCAGTTTGTTGGCATCGTGCACGATGTCGGCCTCGGCAAGCATTGTGATGGTCTTGCCGGCTGCATAATTGCGAAGCATGGGTATCGTGCTTGACCAGTAGCTGCCTGGAATAGCGGGACTTGACACATAGTCGCAGCGATAACCGTCGATGCCGGTCTGGTCAATCCAGAACCTCAGGCAGTCGTTCATGGCCTCACACAACGCTGGACTGTTGTAGTTGAGCTGATACACGTCGCCATAGTTGTTGGGATGCACCATCTGACCGTTCTGAGTGGTATAATACTCTGGATGCTGGGTAACCCACACGGCATTGGTTGCGGTGTGGTTGGGAACCCAGTCGAGAATCACTTCCATGCCCAACTCATGAGCGCGGTCGACGAAGTTCTTGAGGGTAGCGATAGTGCCGTAGTTAGGATTCACCGCCTTGAAATTGGTGGCAGCATAGGGGCTGTTAATGCCACCGCCGCGTGGATAGATGGGCATGAGCCACAAGATGTCGATACCGAGTTTGCGCAAGTCGTCGAGTTTGGCCTGAGCGGCAGCAAAGGTGCCAGCACTGGTGAAACTGCCCACATTCATCTCGTAGATGACTCGGTTCTTTGGGCTCAAGGCAGTGGTGTAGTCCACGTTGAGCGCTTGTGGCTGACCTGGAACTACCACTTCGCCGCCGGTCGAGCCGTTGTCGTTGGTGTCGGACACCGTGTAAGAGCCGTCGGCCGAGACTCTGATGTAGATGTCCTTGGTGTAGCTGAAATTCTGCATCAAGTCATACTGGCGCCCATTGTTGTTGTTATTTATAATCCAATTGGTGCCTGTGCTGGTGTAGTACACCTCGGGCATGTTGAACACATACCACAGCTCATTGTCAAGGTTTGTGGTTGAATTGTAATGTTCGCCAGGCCAACTCGCGCTCAGGTCATGACCGTCTTTCCACACATATATACAATAGTCATTCCAGCCCAGCTCACTGTGGACATAGACTGCTGGCGGTGCGTTGTAATTGCCCAAGAGCACATCGTAGACAGCGGTAATGTCGGCCGAAGTGATGGTGTTGTCATTATTCACATCGGCATGGGTTGCATGGCTGTAGTCATTGTTTAACAAGACGTCGTAGAGCGCTGTCACGTCGGCGGCGGTAACAGCGCCATCGCCATTCACGTCACCATATACTGTGGCGTTGCCTATGTTAACCGCCACAGCAAAAAAGAACAAAAGAAATAATTTTTTTTTCATATAATTATAATTTGGTTTTAGTCATCTAATTGCATCGACGATGTAAAATTATACAAATAATACGAAAGAACAAAAAACGTTAATAAATATATCTAATGTTTGTTTATTCTCATATTTATAATTATCTTTGCGATGCTGATTGATAATCAGCACTTTAATCTATATTGAATTTTGATTTTTATTGTTTAATTTACACCCCTTCGATGGGAGTTCACAAAAAGACGTTATAACATGAAAAAGATTTTAGCTTTGATGTGCATAGCCACATTTGCCATCAGCTCTTTCAACGCTGATGCTCAGGGACAAAGAACACCAGCCCAAAGACCTCAAGCAGCAAGAGTTTCTCCTCAACAAGTATCTCCTGCACGAATGCAAGCCAACCCCACTTTGATGAGACGTGCCGACGCACCAGCTCAAAAGCCAGCCGAGTGTAGAGGCGAAGGTTGCAAGCCAGGTGAATGCAAAGCCGAAGACAGATGCCAATGCTGCAACCCAGCCGAATGCCAGTGCAAAGAATGCAAGCCAGGCATGTGCAAAGGCGAAAGCGAGTGCAAAGGCTGCAAGCCAGGTGTATGTAAAGCCGATGGCCAATGCCAAGATTGCAAGCCAGGTGAGTGCGCTGGCCAGAAACCAGGTGAGTGCGCTGGTCACAAGCCAGGCGAGTGCGCCGGTCACAAGCCAGGCGAGTGCGGAGGTCAGAAGCCAGGCGAGTGCAAAAGTCATTGTGAAGGCGAGCAGGCTGGACACCAATGCTCTCACAACAGCCCTTGCTGCAAAGATGGTGCATGCAAGAAAGATGGCAGCTGCGGTAAGCCCAAATGCACTCCTCAAGGAGAGAACTGCTGCAAATAAACATCAACTCTCATAGCAATAAAATTACTGGACATCTCACTTTGATGTGGAATGTCCAGTAGTTTTTTGTGCTCTCAAGTTTGCTTATTCCCTGAAGTAGACTCTCTTAACTCGTGGCGAGATGCTGGTGAGAATCTCATAAGGTATTGTGCCACGCGCATCACTAAGCTGCTCGATGGGGTTGTGGTTGCCAAATATCTCCACCTTGTCGCCCACCTCGCAAGTGGCATCGGTCACATCTATCATGCATGCATCCATGCAGATGTTGCCAACGGTAGGGCACAGAGTTCCATTGACCCACACTTTGACATTTCCATTGCCAAAACAGCGGTCCAGACCATCGGCATATCCCATCGACACCGTAGCAACACGAGAGTCGCGCTCAAGCACACCCATGAGCCCGTAGCCAAGTTTGGTTCCAGCAGGCCAATTCTTGATGCTGATGACTATAGCTCGCAACTCGGCAACGGGCAACAACCCATCCTCACTGCCGTCAAACACCGTCTTTATGCCATACAGACCAACGCCCAAACGCGCCATATCCATCTGATGCTCAGGGAAACGAACCACGCCTGTGGTGTTGAGGATGTGACGCAGAATAGTGTGCGAGAAGTTTGCTTGCAACTGAGTGGCACATATATCGAAGTATTCTACTTGTTCACGTGTGAAATCATCCTGCTCGGGATCGTCGGCGACACAGAGATGCGAGAACACACTCACAGGCATTATCACGTCTTGCGACAACAACAGCTCCACAAGGTCGGGCAGCTGCTCTAAGGTGAACCCAAGCCTGTGCATGCCGCTGTCGATCTTGATGTGGACGGGGAAATTCTTTGCTCCATATTTCTTGCCCTCCTTGATGAGCTGATGAGCTTCTTCGATACTGTAAACCTCGGGCTCCAGATATCGGTCAAACATCGCCTTGTAGTTCACCGTCGAGGGATTCAGCACGATGATGGGCAGGGTGATACCAGCCTTGCGGAGCTCCACTCCCTCGTCCTGAACGGCTACGGCAAGATAGGTGGCACCACAATCCTGCAAAGTCTTGGCAATCTCATAAGACCCTGTGCCATAGCCCGATGCTTTCACCATTGCCACCGTCTTGGTGTTGAAGTCGAGTTTCGACTTCAAGAACTTAAAGTTATGGGAAAGAGCATTGAGATCGATTTCCTCAACCGTCTGATGACGACTCACTTCAAGCATCTCGACAATCTGGAAAAACTCAAACATCGAAGCACCTTTCACCAGTACTGTCTCGTTGTCAAAATCGCCCTGACTCATCTTCTCGAGGAACTTAGTGGTCGACTCAAAGAAAAGATCACGGTTGGAATTGAAATACTTGCTGTAGCGGCACATTTCAGGACCTATTCCTATCAATCGCGTGATGCCCTTGCTGCGCAATAGCTCACTGACACGGATGTAAAGCTCGTCGCCGGCAAACGTCTCGGGCAACAAGTCGCTCAGTATCACTGTGGTGTGCTGCTGAGGGTTGCAACGGCGCAACATGAAGTCAAGAGCCGGTGAAAGAGAATTATAATCGCTTGTGTAACCGTCGACAATGAGAGTACATTCGTTCACGCCTTCTATAACGTTGATGCGAGTGCCCACCGGGGTGAGCCGCTTCACGCGTTCTGCAATGGTGTTGTGACTCACACCAAGATAAAGCATCACCGACATGCAAGTGGCAATGTTCTCAAGGTCACGGTCACTGGTGAACGGCACGTCAACCACAAAGGTGGTGCCATCGTGCACGCACTCTATCTTCGAACGATTGTCACGCTTGACGATATTCCTTATAAACAACGAGTTGTTTTCTTCTTTCTTAGACCATGCGACATCTTGGGCCACATAGAGTATGGGCTCTATGGTAGAGGCCACCAGTTCGTCGTCGGCACAATAGACAATACTCTCGCAACTGGTCAATATTTTGGCTTTCTCCTCCACTTTCTCCTGCATCGAGGCAAAGCCGTCGTTGTGCTCTGAGCCTATGTTGGTGATCACGCCTATCGTGGGCCTTATCATTGCCTGCAGGCGAGCCATCTCACCGGTCTTCGAGATGCCGGCCTCGATAATTGCGAGACTGGTGTTGTCGTCAATGTCCCACAACGACAGTGGCACACCAATCTGGGAGTTATAGCTCCTGGGCGACCTCACTATGTGATAATCCTCCTTCAACAACTGGTAAAGCCATTCTTTTACTGTGGTCTTGCCGCGGCTGCCGGTGATGCCTATGATGGGTATCTGGAAACGACGTCGATGGTAAGTGGCAATCGCCTGGATGGCATCAAGGGTGTTGCTCACGCGCAAGAAGTTGGCCTCGCGCATAGCACTGATGTCGATATTGCCACTGTACTCTATCACAAAGTTTCTCACGCCTTTATTATATAGGTGCTTCACATAACGGTGACCGTCGTCGCTCTGAGTGGCTATGGCAAAAAACAAGGTCTCCGAAGGGTAGGTGAGCGACCTCGAGTCGGTGAGCAGATAGCTCACTTCGGCATTCTTGTCTCGTAACTCGCTGGTCTCGATGCCCAGCACCTGTGCTATTTCTTGAATGGAATATTTCATGTTTCAGTCTTCGTTTATCGTTGGCTTATGTTATTTCTAACACTTTAATATAAGGATACTCTTTCTTGAGGTTGGCAATCACAGCTTGAGTATCGGCGTTGAAGCGGGCGACGACATCGGGATTGTTGCTCATGGGGCGATGCTTCAAACGCTTGCTCACGCGCTCGCAGCGAGCTATTGCCTGGGTCGAACGGTCGTCAAAATAGGTGGCTTGGAACATCTGCCACACATATCCTATTGCTACTTCACTGGGGTGAACCATGTCGGCGGCATAGAAGCGGTAGTCGCGCAAGTCGTCAATAACAATCTCATAGGCAGGAAAATAACCCACAAAGTCATTGAATTGACGCACCACATCGTTGATTGCAACACGCAGTATCGCCTTGCTCAGCGAGTTCATCTCCAAGCCATCGGCAATGTGACGAATGGGGCTCACGGTGAACAGCACGCGCAACTCAGGATTGAACTTGTGAACACGCTCTATCACCGCCGCCAGGGCGTCGGCAATCTCGGCAACAGTGGCCAAGCGGCGTGTGAACTCATGTTGAGGCACTTTGTGGCAATTGCTAACCACCTCGCCAGTGTCGCGGCGACGATATACCACTGCGGTGCCCAATGTGACGATGAGTGTCTTGCAACGAAGCAGATGCTCGCGAGCCTCAGCTATACTGCGGTTCATGCGCTCCAGAGCAGCATCTTTGTTTGACATGGAGAAGCGGGAATGGAAGTCATAACAACTCCACACGCCGTTGGCAAGGAATAAGTCTGAACCAGCAATCACCTCTCCATCAATGATTTTAAACAAAGAACTGGCTATGCTCAGCGGGTTGAAAATAGTACCAAAGGGATTGACCAGCACATCCACCATAGCATCACGAAGTTTCGCGCCTATGTTGTCGCTGAAGCACGAACCAATGAGCATCATCTTGTCGCTATGACGCATGTAATGGTCGCCCTCCCGTGGGTGTATCGTTGTACGAAAATCCATAGCAATAGTGTTTAAACATGCAAATATAATGCAAGACAACCTAAATTCAAAATGAAATCTCCTTTTTTATTGACACATCATCTAATTCCCACCACCTGGTGACCGAAAATGACCGAAAATGACCGAAAAGGGACGGTTCTTTTTCGGTCATTTTTCACAATTTTGACCGAAAGGGGACGGTTCTTTTTCGGTCATTTTGGAAGATGGGTGAGTTGACTTTTAACTATTAAATTCCTTAGAATCGCACAGGGTCAGAAAAAATATTTGCGTAAAAGAAAAAATCGTTGTACCTTTGCACCGCTTTAAGCTCCCGTGTGATGGGAAATTAAGCTGAATAACTTAATTTTTAGTAACACAACTATTTAAAAATGAAGACATTCCAATTAAATGCAGAGCCAAGAACCGACCTTGGCAAGAAGGCTGCTAAGGCGCTTCGCGCCAGCCAGAAGATTCCTTGCGTCTTGAACGGAGGCAAGGTTGTAGAGTTGAAAGACGGTAAGTATGAAGGCACCCTCGCCGAGGGTGAGAAGGTTGTTGAGATTGGCCGTGACGGCAAAGCAGTTCTCACCACCGATTTCACTGTCAACTTCAATGATGTACGCAAGCTCATCTACACCCCCGACGTGTATGTAGTAGAGCTCAACATCAACGGCGTTGAGAAAAAGGCCGTTTTGAAAGACATTCAGTGGCATCCAATCAACGACAGCATTCTTCATCTCGACTTCCTCGAGGTAAATGAGGACAAGCCTGTTGTAGTTCCCATCCCTGTTAAGGTTGAGGGTCACGCCGCTGGTGTTAAGGCTGGTGGTAAGCTCTTCTTGAGCATGAAGAAGGTTAAGGTTAGAGGTATCTACACCGACATTCCTGAGCGCATCGTTGTTAATGTTGACAACGTCGCTATTGGTCACGCCATCAAGGTGGGTGACTTGAAGTTTGACAAGTTTGAGCTTGCAAACGCTAAGGATCTCGTAATCACTGGTGTTCGCGCCACACGTGCTGCCGCAGCTGCTGCAGCCGAGACCGAGGAGGGCGAAGAGGGTGAAGCTCCAGCTGCTGAGTAATTGGCTCAAAGGCATTTTCACTCGAAGCTCTAATAGCTCAACAACTCAACCACAAGAACCCGAAACCATGAAGTTCTTGATTGTGGGACTGGGAAACATTGGTGATAAATATCAAGGTACCCGTCACAACATTGGTTTTACAATATTGGATGCCTTTGCCAAGGCGTCCAATGTTGTTTTTGAGTCTAAGCGCTACGGTGCGGTGGCTCAAATGAGGCTCAAGAACCAGCAATTAGTGCTCTTGAAGCCTTCGACCTATATGAACCTTAGTGGAGAGGCTGTTCGCTATTGGATGCAGAAGGAGAAGATAGCCCTCGACCATGTGCTGGTCGTCGTCGATGACCTGGCACTGCCTTTTGGCACCCTGCGGCTTCGTGGAAAAGGGGCCGATGGGGGGCACAACGGCCTGAAGAACATCAACGCTCTGGTGGGCTCGCAAAACTATGCCCGTCTGCGCTTCGGGATAGGCAACGATTTCCCCGAGGGCGCACAAGTAGACTATGTGCTCACGCCTTTTACTGCCGAGGAGCAACAGCAGCTGACCGACCGAGCCGGCAAGGCCGTGGAAGCCATCAAAGCTTTCTGCCTGAGCGGACTGAGTTTCGCTATGACAAACTACAATAATAAGTAGTAGTAAGTACACATTTTTACTCCTTTGATTTTATTAATCCCTGTAAACACCTTCACAAAATGACCGAAATGCGAATTGACAAGTGGCTGTGGGCAACACGCGTCTTCAAGACGCGGTCGCTGGCGACCGACCAGTGCAAGCTGGGTAGAGTCACGATTAAAGGGATGAATGTGAAACCTTCACACAACGTGAAGGTGGGAGATGTCATTGAGGTGCGCAAGCCTCCCATCACCTACACCTTTGAGGTGGTGGGGCTGCTCAACAACCGTGTGGGCGCAAAGCTTGTGCCCAACTACTTGAAGAATGTCACTCCCGACGACCAGTACAAGCTCCTTGAGATGGCCCGCATTGGTGGCTTCGTGCGCAGGCAGAAGGGAATGGGACGACCAACGAAGAAAGAGGGACGCGAGATGAAAGAGTTTGCCGACGAGGCGTTCTTCGGTTTCGACGACTGGGACGATGAAAATCCACTCTGGACCGAGGAGGACGAGAAAAATCTCGAAGGGCGTGAGTGATTAATTTGTGACCATTGCAGGGAAAAACCTTGGTTGATAAAAGACAAACAAAAACAACCGCATGATGTTGATTGTCATGCGGTTGTTCTGTTCTTTGTGTGACCCCGGAGGGGCTCGAACCCTCGACCCACTGATTAAGAGTCAGTTGCTCTACCAACTGAGCCACGGAGTCAAAAAAAGAAACCATTTTGTTGATTTCCGACTGCAAAGGTACAACTATTTTTTGAACTGGCAATAGTTTTAGGCTGTTTTTTTCAAAAAAAATCATCAAAAATAATAATTGCGCCTTTTTTTGAGTATTATAGAACATTTTTTACAAGATAATAGTTGTTTGTGTTTAAAAAATTGCTATTTTTGCGAGTTAAAACTCTAAGAATATTAACCAAAACATTATAAGTATGAACTTAGACGGACGCAGAGAAAGCACAAATGTTGAAGATCGCCGTGGCATGAGTGGTGGCGCCAAAGTCGGTCTTGGCGGTGGCATAATGGGTATAATAATAGCCATTTTAGCCATGTTTATGGGAGGCGGCGGCCTGGACATTGGCAGCATATTAGGCCAGATGGGAAATGTGACTATGCAAGAGGAATCTTCGGATGGCCAACCCATAGAGTATTCGGCCGAAGAGCAACAGCTGGCAACATTCTCAAAACAAATCCTGGGTGGCACCGAGGACATTTGGTCACAAATTTTCAAGAGCCAAGGCCTGGGTGAGTACCGAGATCCCAAAATGGTGCTTTACAGCGGTTCTACGAGCACTGCTTGCGGTCAGGGTCAGGCAGCAATGGGACCATTCTATTGCAGTGGTGACCAGAGCCTTTATCTCGACTTGTCGTTCTTCATGAGCATGAAACAGCAGTTGGGAGCCGATGGAGACTTTGCCTATGCCTATGTGATAGCCCACGAGGTGGGACACCATGTTGAATATCTTACCGGTGTGTTGCAGCAGATTCACAGCAAGATGGCCCGCTATGGACAAGGCAGCGCTCAAGCCAACAAGGAGAGCGTGCGCATTGAGTTGCTTGCCGACTATCTCGCAGGTTGCTGGGCCCACTACGACAATGAGCGCTTTGGCTCGGTCGAGGACGGTGACTTGCAGGAGGCTATCGACTGCGCCTTGAAGATTGGCGACGACTACTTGCAGAAGCGCGCTCAGGGCTACGCCATGCCCGAGAGCTTCACCCATGGCACCAGCGAGCAACGCATGCGCTGGTTCAAAGCCGGCTATGAAAGTGGCGACGTGAAGCGCGGCATCAACAGCGCCATGCAGCTCGATTACAGCCAGCTTTGATTTATTGCTGAATGTAGTGAACGCACAATGCACGATTGGGGGGCTTCGCCTCCCTGGATGCATGAATTGAGATTCCCCTTGAGTTTTCTTGCTCAAGGGGAATCTTTTTTATAGCTCTATATTCCATTAAGGGAAGAAACTGTCGCAAAAAGTTCAATTTAATATTCGTGCACAGCATTTAAGAATATTTTGCAGCTTTTTCTCTTTTCGTTATTCAACTACCAACTAATTTTGCGGTCCAATTTCAAACAGGTAATAATTTATTATTTAAAAAATTCATTACAGCATGAAGAAACAATTAAGAAACACAATTTTGGTAGTGGTCATGAGCATGTGCTCATTTTTAGGTTATGCCAGTGAATTTGACACCGATTACATCACAATTCCCGAGTCGTATATCAACAATACAGGACAAACCTATCTTCTTGAGAAAGCGGCAAGAATCTTCAATAAAGATTATCGCTTGACACTGACTAATATTTATTTGAGCGAGTATTGGTTCTATTGCGACATCATCATTGAGCACTTTGAGGACGACTTTGACGTCACACAGTCTTGCGACAATGAGTATTCTCAAGATGGCCTTCCCGGCACCTCGTCGTCATTAAGTATAGGTAAAACAGCCTATGACATTGTTGTTCACTCAGAGGTGAGGTTGGACAGAAATGACGAGGAGAAATCAATCTCTGTGACTTATCATTTTACCGACACTTGGAAACAAGATGACTATTATCTGGTTGTAACATTCCCTTACAACAAGAAAACATGGACCGCAATCGACGGCATAGACTGCGAACCCTTGTCGATAGAGTACTACGACCTGCAAGGACACAAGCTCAATGGCCCCCAGCCAGGCATCGTGATTGAGAAGCAGGGCAACAAAACAACAAAGAAGATTTATAGATAATATAAGGTAATAGTTTTTTGGTAGCAAAATCCCCTTGAGCGTCATGCCCAAGGGGATTTAGTTTTATGCGGTTTGAGCGCACTCAAGTGCGACTGAATTGCGTGTCAATTACAATCCACGGCCGTGACAGTTCTTGTACTTCTTGCCGCTGCCACATGGGCAAGGATCGTTGCGCCCAATCTTTGGACCCTCGTTGCGGATTGGTGCTACAGGCTGGCGTCCCGCATGGCTTGCGCTCATACCAGCTTGGCGCTGAGCTGCTGCCGCAGTTGCCACAGCGTCGCCACGTCCCTCGTTGTAGCGCTGGCGTTGACGAGGCTCATTGTCGGCGGCACGCTGAACGTCGCTTTCGTCCTGAACAGGAATCTGTCCGCGCATGAGCGACGATATTGCCTTGTTGTTCATGTCGCCAAGCATCACCTTGAAGAGGTCAAACGACTCGAGCTTGTAGATTACCAAAGGATCCTTCTGCTCGTAGCTGGCGTTCTGCACGCTCTGACGCAACTGGTCAAGCTCTCGCAGATGCACCTTCCAGCTCTCGTCGATAGAGAGCAGCATGATAGCCTTTTGCCATTCCTTGGCAATGCACTTGCATTGAGTCTCGTAGGCTTCCTTCAGGTTGATGACAATGCCATAGGTGCGCTTGCCATCGGTGATGGGAACACGCATCTTGCCCTGAGGCTCAGGAGCACCAGCCTCCAGCTGCTGCCTGCAGATGTTCTGTATCACGGGGTTGGCAACCTCCGAGAGGCGTTCGGTCTTGCGACGGAAGGCTTGAAGCACAGCTTCAAACAATTGCTGTACATTATCATCCTTGTCTTGCTTGGCATAGCTCACATCGTCGAATGGAGGCTCAATAGCGTAGGTCGACAGCACTTGCATCTTCATGTCCTCATACTCCGATGGGCCAAACTTGTTGATGACATCTTCCACACTGTCATAGAGCATGTTGATGATGTCGGTGCCAATGCGCTCACCCAGCAGAGCGTGGTGACGGCGGGTGTAAATAACCTTGCGCTGAGCGTTCATCACGTCGTCATACTCGAGGGTGTGCTTACGGATACCGAAGTTGTTCTCCTCAACGCGCTTCTGGGCGTTCTCAATACTCTTGGTCACCATGGGCGACTCAATCATCTCGCCGTCGTGCAATCCCAGACGGTCGAGCAGCTTGACAACTCGCTCGCTGGCGAACAGACGCATTACCTTGTCCTCAAACGAAACAAAGAACACTGAGCTACCGGGGTCACCCTGACGACCGGCACGACCACGCAGCTGGTTATCCACACGGCGTGACTCGTGGCGCTCGGTGCCGATGATGGCAAGACCGCCAGCCTCTTTAACCTCGGGCGAGAGCTTGATATCGGTACCACGACCTGCCATGTTGGTGGCGATGGTCACGACACCCTTGCCATTGACTTGGCGTCCGGCTTGTGCCACGATGTCGGCCTCCTTCTGGTGCAACTTGGCATTGAGCACGTTGTGCTCGATGTGACGCAGACTCAGCTGACGGCTCAATCGCTCAGAGATTTCCACACTGGTAGTACCCACCAGCGTGGGTCGACCTGCCTCGCGCATCTTCACGATTTCCTCGATTACCGCATTAAACTTTTCCTTCTCGGTCTTGAACACGCGGTCGGGGTTGTCCTTGCGGATTACTGGGCGGTTGGTTGGGATGTTCACAACATCGAGTTTGTAAATCTCCCAGAACTCACCAGCCTCGGTCATAGCGGTACCTGTCATACCAGCAAGCTTGTGATACATGCGGAAGTAGTTCTGCAAGGTGATGGTGGCAAAGGTCTGTGTGGCAGCCTCCACTTTCACACCTTCCTTGGCCTCGATGGCCTGGTGCAGACCGTCGCTGTAGCGGCGACCTTCCATGATACGGCCAGTCTGCTCATCCACAATCTTCACCTTGCCTTCCTCGTCAACGATGTACTCGTCGTCGCGGTTAAACAAGGTGTAGGCCTTGAGCAGCTGTGTCACGGTGTGCACACGCTCCGCCTTGATAGAGTAGTTCTGCAGCAACTCGTCTTTCTTGGCGAGTTTCTCTTCCTCGCTCAGAGGTTCGTTGGTCACTGCCGAGAGCTCGCTGGCGATATCGGGCAACACGAAGAACTTGGGGTCGTCGGTGCCACGTGTGAGCACATCAATACCCTTATCGGTGAGCTCAACAGTGTTGTTCTGCTCATCGATGATGAAATACAGTGGATCGGTCACCACGTGCATCTCGCGACTGTTGTCCTGCATGTAGAACGCCTCGATTTTGAGCATGGCCTGCTTCACGCCCTCTTGCGAGAGGTACTTAATCAATGGCTTGTACTTGGGCAGGCCCTTGAAAGCACGATAAAGCAGCAGTGTACCCTCTCTCACCTCGTCGGGGTTGTCGCTCGCCATCAAGCGACGGGCGTCGCTCAACAACTGAGTCACCAAGCTGCGCTGGGCGGCATACACGCGCTCCACGTTGGGCTTGTATTCGTCAAACATCTGGTCCTCGCCACGTGGCACTGGACCTGAGATAATCAATGGTGTGCGGGCATCATCAATAAGCACCGAGTCAACCTCATCGACGATGGCATAGTGGTGTGGACGCTGCACGCAATCCTCGGGAGCCATTGCCATATTGTCACGCAGGTAGTCGAAACCGAACTCACTGTTGGTACCGAATGTGATGTCGCAGTTATAAGCCTCACGACGTTCCTCACTGTTGGGCTCGGTCTTGTCGATACAAGCCACGCTCAGTCCGTGGAACATGTAGAGTGGACCCATCCACTCCGAGTCACGTTTTGCAAGGTAGTCATTCACAGTCACCACATGAACACCACATCCTGCAAGGGCATTGAGGAACACAGGAAGAGTAGCCACAAGGGTCTTACCCTCACCAGTTGCCATCTCGGCAATCTTTCCTTGATGCAGAACCGAGCCACCAATGAGCTGAACATCATAGTGAATCATGTTCCATGTCATCTCGTTGCCACCGGCTTCCCAGTGGTTATAGTAGATGGCTTTGTCGCCGTCGATGTCGAGGAAGTCATGACCGTCGGCAGCAAGCTTGCGGTCGAAGTCGGTGGCTGTGACCTCGATAGTCTCGTTCTGGGTGAATCGTCGAGCTGTGTCCTTTACAATAGCAAATACAACGGGAAGCACTTCGTTAAGCTTTTCCTCGATGCGTTCAAGCACTTCCTTCTCAATCTTGTCAATCTTGCTCCACAGCGGTTCACGTTCTTCATACTCTAAATTCTCGATTTCGGCCTTGATGGCAGCAATCTCGTCACGCTGTGGTTTTACATACTCTTGAATCTCGGCTCTAATTGCGGCACTGCGCTCACGCAGCTCATCGTTCGACAACTGCTCGACCTCAGGGTAAACGGCCTGAATCTTACGCACGATGGGCATGAGCTTCTTCAAGTCACGCTCACTCTTGTTGCCGAAGATGGATTTCAAAAAACTATTAAATGACATATTGTATATTTTGTGTGTTTGATTTTTTCAATAAAACGATATAGATTTTAGCAAAAATCGTGCCAAATCCATAACAAACGGCAAAGTTACAAAAAATCTTTGAAACGGAATGGGTTTTGCTTTAACTTTTCACAATACCACATTTTTAAACCACTTTTTTTCAGTTAAAAATGATGTATTGTCGGTATTTAATTGTATTTTTGCAAAAAATAAAGGAGAACCTATTCTAACACAATAACTAATAAATGACTATGACACCATTAATTGAACGTTTTATCAAGTATGTGAAGTTTGAAACCACAAGTGATGAGAACACCGGTGTAACCCCATCAACACCCACTCAGATGGTCTTTGCCAAAGAACTCAAAAAAGACCTCGAGGAAATGGGATTGAGCGAAGTGGAGCTCGATGATAACGGCTACCTCTACGCCACCCTGCCAGCTAACACCGACAAACCCATTCCCACCATTGGCTTCATCGCCCACATGGACACCGCCCCCGACATGAGCGGCCGTGATGTGAAGCCACGCATCGTGGAGAAATATGCCGGCGGCCCCATCACCCTTAACGAGAAGGAAGGTATAATCCTCGACCCAGTTCAGTTCCCCGAACTCGACGACCACATTGGCCAGGATCTTATCGTCACCGACGGCACCACTCTGCTCGGTGCCGACGACAAGGCAGGCATCGCCGAGATTGTGAGCGCCATCGAGTGGTTCCAGCAGCACCCCGAGGTGAAGCACGGCAAGATTCGCATCGGTTTCAACCCCGACGAGGAGATTGGTCTTGGAGCACACAAGTTTGACGTGGAGAAATTCGGCTGCGAGTGGGCCTACACTATGGACGGCGGTGCCGAGGGCGAGCTCGAGTATGAGAACTTCAACGCCGCAAGCGCCAAGATTACCATCAAGGGCCTGAACGTTCACCCAGGAATGGCAAAGAACAAGATGATAAACGCCATCCTTGTGGGCAATAAACTCATGTCGCTGCTGCCCGAGAGCCAGACTCCAGCCACAACCGAGAAATATGAAGGCTTCTACCACATCGTGGGCATCGAGGGAACCGTAGAGGAATGTCGTCTCACCTACATCATCCGCGACCACGACCGCGAGCGCTTTGAGGCACGCAAGGCCGAGGTGGAGCGCATCGTCGCATTCATCAACGGCACCTATGGCGACATCGCCACTGTAGAGCTCAAAGACCAGTACTACAACATGCGCGAGAAGATTGAGCCCGTGATGCACATCATCGAGACTGCCGAGCAAGCCATGGAGCGCGCTGGCGTGAAGCCCAAAGTGCAACCCATCCGCGGCGGCACCGACGGAGCACAGCTCTCGTTCAAGAACCTGCCATGCCCCAACATCTTCGCCGGCGGCATGAACATGCACGGCCGCTACGAGTACGTCTCAATCCAGGCAATGGAGAAAGCCATGATGACCGTAGTGGAAATCTGCAAGATTGTAGCAGAGAAATAATACAAGCTATATAAAACACACTTAAATCCCCGGTGCCGATGGGCACTGGGGATTCCTTTCTTCCTCTCAATAAGAGCCATAGCAACTAAAAAATTCGCAGGCCTCACTTTATCTCCTGCAGAAATCCATGAACTTGCAATAGCGGCACGGACGGCCCTTGGGATTGGTGTTCAGTGTTTGCGAGAAACACCGTTTTTTATCAAAGAAATCTCTCATCACCGCATCCATCGAGGCCTTGAAGTCGTCGTTATACTTGCGGTAATCGTCAACTTCCTGCTTTTTGTTCCCTTTGCCAAAGAACACCCCGCTCTTGTCCATCTCACGAAGCTTGTAGATAACAGGCTTGATAGCCCCGTCATAGCCAGTCTCCTGAGCATAGGCATTACAGTAGAGCATGAGCTGAAGCACCGCCTTGCGCCGATCGCTGACCGTTGGGTCGAAAAGGTCTTCCATGGTTCTGAAATTGGTAAGATCGGAGCCAGTCTTGTAGTCAACTATGCGCAACGTGCCGTCGGGCAAGCGGTCGATGCGGTCGGCAGTGAACGTGAAGTTGAATCTCTCGCCGCCATAACTGAGCTGGATGTTCCTGTGCTTCTTCTCACACTCCAGAACGGTGAAACTCCCACCACCATTTTTGCGCAGAAGGTCCATGTCGTGTTGCAATGCTCCTTTGATTGTATTGATGATTGCCACACTCGTTATCGACGCTTCGCCACGCAGCGGGCGGTCGAGATCGCTGTTGTGCAGATACAG
Organism: uncultured Prevotellaceae bacterium; assembly: GCA_947167995.1. GTDB lineage: Bacteria > Bacteroidota > Bacteroidia > Bacteroidales > Muribaculaceae > Sodaliphilus. Next base: position 20,886 of record CAMVKS010000008.1, on the reverse strand, counting down.
GCTGTTGACCTCGTGCCTGACAATAGCCTCGAGGTCGTTGTCGATAAAGGCCTTGATGTCGTCACTGCCAACACTGTACTCGCCTTGCCGAGGATTGCCGTCGGCATCATTAGGGTAATAGAGCCGGCTGAGAGTGTCATGAACAATAGTTCCAAAGGTGCTCGCGCCCATGAAGTCGGCTTCGCTGTCGTCGGTGCTCAATCGCTCTATATAGTGAAAATAGAACTCCAATGGACAGTTGATGAACTCGTTGATGGAGCTCGCCGAGTGGCTCTTGCCTCCCGGCGCCTTATAGGAGTCTACCATAGCAGCCACGTGTCCTGTCTTGGGCACATCGATATTGAGGTCTTCAATGATGTTGGTTTCAAGAGTAAGGTCAATGAATTCAATATCACATTTATAAATCAGCTCCAACTGAGGGATATAACGTGTTACCTCCTGAGAATCGGTCGACTGGGTGCTGGTGTCATGAATCATGTAAACCTCGCTGGCACGACTTATCAGGCGGTAGAAATGATAGGCCCACATCGACTCCTGATCCTCTATCGTTGACATTCCGTAGAAACGCCTCATATACTCACTGATGAATGAACTCGAGCGGAACTTGCGCGGCAGCACGCGCTCGTTGCAAGAGAGTATTATCACCTTGTCAAAGTCGATGCACCGCGTTTCAAGCATTCCCATGATTTGCAATCCATGCAGTGGCTCGCCCTCAAAGGGGATGGACATCATGGACGATAGCTTGTCTACAAGGAAGAATATCGTCGACTCACAAGGAGGCAGATTGTAACGAGAGATAGAATCCTCGAGCGAGAGCAAGACTTCGATATACTGGTCGACAAAGGCTTGTTGCAGCGTGACAGGCGACTCTTGGGTTTCATCGTCGGCATTGATGGTTTTCTCATTGTCAAGAAGTTGCTGCTTAACCTGAACACAAAAGTCAATGAGGTGATGGAGATATTGTTTCACACTTTCCACCTCGTCGCCATGTTCGATAGTGTGGAAAATGTTGCCAAAAGCAGTGTCGAGGAGCATTGACTGAGGTATCTCAAACATGTTCTTCTCCTCAATCTTCATCAGCACCTTGATGGCTTCGCTGCCGAAGCACGATTTTATTATGGGGTGCGACAGCACTGTCTTGACCAGTGCACGGTAATAACACCACTCACCGCTGGCTTGGCGGCGAGCTTGCTTGTGAAGCTTTGCCACTACCCGCATGAGGCTGGCAATGTCGCTGCTTTGCAAGGGATAACCCATCGTGACGTTGACATTGACATCAACGTCAAGTGAGTTGAGAAGCGTAGCGAAAAGCTTCTCGTCGGGAAGAACCACAGCTGTCGAAATCGCATTGTCCTCGGTGAGAAGGCCTTGCGACGACATGTCATGGAGAATCTTGCTTGCATATTGAGACTGACCTACGCTGGTGGGGACACCAATAACTTTTATTGAGGGAAATTTCTCTATCTTCTCGGCCACAAAATCATGAGGCTGAGGAAACTCCTGGAGGAAGAATTTCACATAGCGGCAACCAGGATTGGGAACCTGGGAGGAAAACACAGGAGATGCCGAGTCCCAGAAGAACATAGCCTTGCCACGATTGGACAAGCGCTTGAAGATTGAGATTTCGCTTGCCGTGAGCGCATTGAAGCCAACGAACACATATTTCTCATGGCCAAGGTCCACATCCTCCTTCACAAGCTCACTCGCCTTGCGGTAAATGTGACCCATGGTGCTCAACCCGCTGGCTTCAAGGTCCTCATTGTAGGCTTTATAAAGCTCAAACATGCTGTTCCACAGCCGCATGTACTCTTTTTTCACTTCACCTTCATTGGTGACGTCGGTGTTGTAATTGCCGAGCCAGAAGTTCTCTTCGTCGTGCTCATTATCGCTGGCACGGTTCTCGATGCTGATATTGAGATAGCGCTCAATTATGTCGCTCACGTCGCTCTCTAAATAGTTGGACTGAATGTAGCGAAGATCACGAATATTGCTGAAAATCTTCTCGGGATTGACAAGCGACATGTCCACATCGTTGAAATCTTTGAGCAAGACATTACCCCAATAAACAAACTTGTCGAAAAGATAATTCTCGTTGCCACTCATGGCGACATAACACTTGTAGAGCCTGAAAAGGGAATCCACCATGGGCACCGGCACAAGACCTGCCACACGTGTCGCAAAGTCGGTGATGGTCATGATGTGAGGCATGATGAACGCACTCTCGCTGGCAAGGTCAAGTTCGCGCTCAAAAAAGGTGCAGCTGCGATGATTGGGCAGCACAAAACAATAATTGCTGAAGTTGCCGTGGGAGTGGAAATACTGCGCTACACCGCGCAAGAAAGGTGAATGCATTGTTTCTCTGTTGATGGGGTGATTGTTAGTGGAATTTTGTTCACTTCTTAATGAGTATGGAAACCTTTACAGCCATGTCAAAGAGTACTATCTTGGCATTGCCGTTGCCCTTGATATCGTGGGCAGCATCGACAAAGGTTTTGAACATCGCCTCAACGTTGCGCTCATTTATAAAACGAGCGAAATTCTTGCTGAATTGAGACTCTTCCTCGGTTTGATAGTTTATTTCAGGGAGATGAAGGTTGTAGATATAGTTCTCGCGGACCATGCGTGAGGCATAGTTCAAAAAACGCTGTGATTTTTCTCGCTTATATCCGGCTATCGTCTCGCTCCAGGTTTTGAGCTGGGCTATATCACGCATGTAGGCAAGTCGCATGAGCTTGACAAACTGCTCATGGAAGTCGTGAGTCTCGCTGCCGTGGTCGGCATTGCGCAGTGCCTGAACCACATTGCCGTCGGCAGGTGCCGCAAGAGCAATGGCCTCGGTCATGTCAATACCGTGACTCGACGACAGGTACTCGGCAATCTGCTGTGTGGAGGGCTTGCGAAGCTCTATGCGCTGGGTGCGCGACAAGATGGTGGGCAGTATGTCCTTCACACTGTCGGTGGTGAGCAAGAAGATGCTGTCGTCCGACGGCTCCTCGATGAGCTTGAGCAACTTGTTGGCGCACTTGGGGTGCATCTTGTCGGCATTCCACATGATGAGCACCTTAAATCGCGCCGTGTAGGCACTCATGCTCATCTTCCTGATGATGTTGTCGCTCTCGTTGGCATAGATTATGGGCTGGGCGTTGGTGTTGCCCAGCAACGCCAGCCACCGCTCATAGTCCTCGGCTATCGCATCCTTGCCTCCCTCCCCCAGAAAGCGCTTCCACTCGGCATCGAAGTCCTCGCTCACAGGCCTCTCTCCTTTCTTGACGATGGGGTAGGAGAAGAAAGTGTCGGCATGATTCATGGATTGATGTTGCAAGCACGAGGGACACTCACCACACGAGTCGCCGTCATGACGGTTGGTGCAATGAATATACTGTGATGTGGCAAGAGCCAAGGCAAGCTTGGGAACACCAGGCTCGCCATAAAACAACAGTGCGTGAGGAATGTTGTCGTTGTCGACCATCTGACGCACTCGCTCAATGGCGCGCTCATTTCCTATTATATCGCTGAATTTCATCGTAGACGTATGATACTATAAATAGATTGCAAATATAGTGAAATTGATTGACATTAAGAATAAATTACAAAAAAAATATTGAGCGCAAGATGTTATCATAGATGCAGGTTAAATAGATTTTTTACAATTTTTAAGGTGAATAAGATTTGTTAATTGAAACAAATATCATAATTTTGTTTTTGTAATCGATTATGATTACATAAAACATAGCTCAATAGTCTCACAATCACCACGTGAAAGAGCAAACAAATAGTATTGGGATTGCCCCGATTACGGGCGCAGCTTTCCCATATCTATTTGTGGTTTGTGGTGAACCGTGAGACGTATGGCGATTGTCTGCGCCTCTTTTTTATATAATAACTTATTAATATACAAACATTATGAGTGAAAAATCAAAAGAACTATTATCTTTAAAGTATATAACAGAATTGTGTTTCTTTTCGATAATTGCAGTGCTTCTTGCTATGCCATTATATAGATTTGAAACCGCTCACATCATTTTAGCAATAACAGCGATTATCACATTCTTTATAATTAAAGGCTCCATTGTAATCAAATCATTATGTATTTCCGTTTTTTTAAAATCAATCTACTTGTTATTCGAGGACTATTTATCTTTATCATATTATCTTTCTAGCAAAATTTCCTTTCTTATATTTATTGTTTTAGTTATAGGACCAATTATCTATGGCATTCTGAAAGCCAACAAGATTCTCACAAAAATTTTTCTTGGTATAGTTATAGTTGCATTAGATATAATACCTTACTTGCCTTACTTACCTTACAATGATATTAACCTTAGTTTTATACTGCTTCTTATATCTCTTACTCTTTTTTTCTTTGTATCTGCCATTGGCACTACAGATAAAACAACGAAGTATATTTCAACAGGTGCTTCAATTGCATGTCTTTTCATCATTTTTGTAGCAATTACTGGCTTTGTGTTTTCAAATTGTGATCATCCACAAGATGCACCAGTATTTCCCAGCTTGAAAGATCATTATAATAATGATTCCATTTCAAATGATTATTCTGTTTATGACTCTTGTCTCAGAATATTCAGTTTGTCAACTAAATGGTTATTTATAGCTGGATTAATAATGGCTTCATATTTTGCCATTATCCTTTATAGATCAAAAATGAAACTATCTAATATTTGTTTTCCTGCTATTGTTTCTATGCTGGGTTTAGGAATTATTTTAGGATATAATTCAAGATCTGCTGATATATTTGGATTTGGCTTATGGAAAGGGGAAGCTGCTGAATACGAGATAGTCATGATTGCCGAATTCATAATTATGGCATATTCTTTTTATAAATTTTTTAAAAAACTATAGATATGGGAGATTTAGATAAAATGTTGGAGAACCAACAGACAGAACAAAACAAAGTAAACAACCAACAGAAAAGCGGTTCGACTCTGCTTAGTAAAATTTCAAATATTTACAAATGGTTAGGAGGTTTACTGATTGTTGGTGGAATTGTTACATTCCTTGCATCTGTAAGTTCTGAGCGTGGTGATGTTGCATCAATTGGATTAAGTTTATTGTTTGTTGGTTTGTTTTTATTATTTGGTGGTTGCATAGGAGAAGCTATTGATGATATCAGAAATAGTGTCAAGAAATAAAAAAAGACGAAGATAATCATTCTTGACAATTATCTCCGTCTTATTGCTTTTTCAGTTGTCAACTACATGTATAGCTTGTTGTTCTCGAAGTCAACCTCGCTCTCAAGCTGAGAGACAAAGTCGTCGAGCACATCTTGCTCCACATCGCCCAGGTTGAACTCCTTCTCGGCGTCTTTTCTAATCAACGCTATCCACTCGCGGCGCGCTTCGATATAGTCGGCACGAATGCGTTCCTCGGCCTCAGCGTCGAGCTTGTCGATGCCATAATAGTCGAGTATCATTCTATAGGTCCACGTCCAGCGGTATTCGTTATAGTTGTTGTGGATGGTCACAAAACGGTCTAAAACTTCTTCTATCGACGACAAGGTGCCGTTGACAATATCGTCAATCAAGCGACGCTCCTCACTCTCGGGCAACAGCAGGCCCGAAAGGTCTACCCAGTTGCCTTCGCCAGTGCGTGAAGATGGAGCTTCAGGACGATGACGCTTGAGCACTGCACCCATGTAGATGCGCAGGGCAAGGTCATAGAAGCGTATGCCCTTGCGTAGCAACGGCGCTTTGATTACATACTCATGATAGTTGTAGGTGCTCACATTGTCGCCACTTGCTGCACGCAGGGTCTCGAGAATTCTCTTGCCTCGAAGCACCTCGCTGATGGAGAAAGGACTGAGCCAGTCGAAATTCACAATGCTCTTGCGGTCGGTGACACGGCGCTTGTCACGCTTGGGCCACTTGCGAATGTCGCGGTAAAGACCCACTGTGGCAAAGTTGCGGCCTGGAACAAGGTACATCGTGTCGCCATAGGCAATGAGATAAGAGAATGGCAGGTCGCGAGTGTCGGGGTGATACATCAGCTTTCCGAAGAGCACACTGAACGTGCCAATGTTGGCCGGCATGAGAAGATAAGCTCCACTTGCGGTCTTGCTGCCACGCTCTAAGATGCCATAGTGCATGGGACCCATCTTGTAGGCATGGTTGCTGAAGTTGGTCGCCGAACCGGCATTGTAGAACGAGAACATTCCTCCAATGAGCAGCGAACTCTTGTGATGGCTCACCGTGAATGGACCGCAGAAGGCGGCGCAGGCTTCGCCGTTCGACATATAGCTGTTGGCAAAGAACACGCTGCTGGCGGCGGTGAAACCGTTGCTGAGCTCGCAAGCCTCGCCCACCATGCAGTCTACAATCTTCACACTGTTGATGATTTTAGAACCACCACTGATTATAGAATTCTCACAAATCACACCTGTGCCAATGGTTATTGGATTCTGAACAGAGCTGCTTATTGTGCAATTGCTCAATCGTGAAGCGCCACTCATCACGCAGCCATCGCCTATAACAGAGTTGGTAATCTCATTGGTATTGGTAATTTCGACATTGTCGCCTATCGTGCTGCATTGTGGACGAGAAGCGTCAACCGACTTCTGGACAAGGTTGATCACAGCTTCACGGAACGCCTTGTTCCCAAACTCTTTAACCATCAAAGCGGCAAGCTGGCTGTTCAATCCGTCAAAAATCAGCAAGTTGCCTTTACCCACCTCGTTGAGGACCGAAATGAGTCCACCTTGACCGTAGGTTGCACCCTTGCGGGTCTCTATCGTGCACACGTTGCTGATGTGGCAGTTGTCGCCCACAATCACATTGTTCATGAAGTTTCCAATGTTCTCTATCAAGCAATTGTCGCCAATAGTGACATTGCGCAAGGTGGCATTGTTGATGCCGCAGTGTTTCACAAAGCCATCACTCACCTCAATGCTTCCTGAGCAGTCTCCCAATCGAGCTTCGCCGTAGAAATTAACTCGGTGTATGCAATGTGGGTCAAAACCATCTGAAACTTCTACCATCGTCCAGTCTTGAGCCTGACAACCATTCAAAATCAGTGTATCTATCTCTTGTTGTGTTAACTTACGATACTCTTTCATTATACAATCTTTTGTTGAAGGTTTAGTTTTACACCGCAAAAGTATACATAATTATGTTATAAAACATAAATACAAGCCTTTTTAACCTTCATTCCGAATCATAACCATTTTTTTCAATAAACACCTTCCAGCACATTTATTTACTCATCTATCACAAAAAAACACAATCACCACCGCCTCAAAAGCAGTGGTGATTGCAGTCTCACTAACCTGATTGGTAGAGTGTGCCACTTGGCGACAGCACCTTACCAGATGATAGTGCGGTCGTTCTCGTCGAGCCACATCTTGGCGCCTGGCTTGATGTCGAATGCCTTGAAGAAGGTGTCGATGTTGCGCAGGGTGGCGTTGACGCGGTACTCACCAAGCGAGTGTGGGTCGCTCTTGGTCTGCATGTAGGCAGCCTCGGGAGTGTTGTTCTCGGCCCAGATGCGACCATAGCTCAGATAGAAGCGCTGCTCGGGTGTGAAACCGTCAATCATCTCGCCTGCCTGAGCCTGAGCAGTCTTCATGAACGCATCATAAGCGATGCGAAGACCGCCCTGGTCGGCGATGTTCTCACCAAGGGTGAGGTGACCGTTGGCATGCTCGCCGTTGCCCAAGTCGATGGCGTCAAACTGTGCGGCAAGCTTCTCGGCGGCGGCGGTAAATTTCTCTGCATCTTCGGGAGTCCACCAGTCGGTATAGTTGCCCTGGTAGTCGAAGGTACGACCCTGGTCGTCGAAGCCGTGAGTCATCTCATGACCAATCACAACGCCAATAGCTCCATAGTTGGTGGCATCGTCGGCCTTGGGGTCAAAGAATGGTGCCTGAAGGATAGCGGCGGGGAACACGATTTCGTTGTTCAATGGGTTGTAATAGGCGTTGACAGTTTGTGGAGTCATGCCCCATTCTTCGCGGTCAACAGCTTTGCCATACTTCTCAAGGTTGCGCTTGGTAGACCATAAAGAAGCGGCTTTCATGTTCTCATAGAGTGACTTGCTTGGGTCGATAGTGAGCTTGCTGTAGTCTTTCCACTTGTCAGGATAGCCCACTTTCACAGTAAACGAGTTGAGCTTGACAAGGGCATTAACCTTAGTCTGGTCGCTCATCCACTCAAGGCCGGCAATACGCTCTGCGAGAGCCTTGCGCAGGTTGTTGATCAACTTCACCATTTTCTCCTTGCTGTCGCCAGCGAAGTATTTCTCAACATAGAGCTGTCCTACAGCCTCTCCAAGCACACCGTTGGGAATTGCCATAGCTCGTTTCCAGCGAACCTTGCGCTCCTGCTGGCCGCTAAGCGTGCGACCATAGAAGTCAAAAGCAGTTTCTCCAAACTCGTCGCTCAGATAGTTGGCAGCACTGGTTATAATCATACCAGCTACATAGTCCTTGATTTCCTGGTCCTTGAGGTTGAGCATCATGTCATTGGCAACAGCCATAACCTTGGGCTGCTCAAGAATTACAGTACTGATGTTCTTCACACCCATGAGCTCGAAATAACGAGCCCAATTGATTGCGGGATAGTCGGCCTGGAGCTGGTCGATTGTGCGAATGTTGTAAAGCTTTGAGATGTCGCGTTGCTCGGCACGGGTCATGCTGGCCTCGGCAAACCTATACTCAATATTATAAATAGTCTTTGCTGCCCTCTGGGCATCTTTCTTTTTGTAACCGGCAAGCATGAACATCTTCACCAGGTAGTCGTTGTACTTCTGCTGGATTTTCTTGCTCTCGGCATCGGTCTTGAGATAGTAATCGCGGTCGGGCAAGCTCATAGAGCCGGCGCTCATGTACATGGTGTTGATAGAACTGTTGGCAAGGTCGGCATCAACCCCAATGCCAAAGAATGGCTCGCACAAGAACATGTGTTGATAGGCGATGAACTCGGTGAGCTGCTTGCGGTTAAAGTTCTGCAAGTCGGCAAGGTCCTGCATGATGGGAGTGGCGCCCTCGTTGTTGAGACGCACACTGTCCATGGCAAGTGCATAGAGGTCGGTAACCTTCTGACCATTGCTGCCCTTGGCATGACTCTCATTGGCGAGGTTGTCAAAGAGAGCTTTAAGTTGGTCGCGGTTCTTCTCGGCAAGCTCGTTGAACACGCCGAAACTGGAATACTCGGGAGTGAGGGGGTTGGCTTTCATCCAGCCACCACCGGCATAGCGGTAGAAATCGTCACCAGGATTCACGCTGAAATCCATGTCAGCACGGTTCAAGCCGTGATTCTCGTTCTGCGCTGTAGCACCAACGAAAGGCAGCACTGCCAACGCCATAACCAAGATTTTCTTTAGTCTTGTCATAAGTAATTGATTTTGTGTTTATAAATAATTATTTCCATTGTTCTTTTCACATTAGACGCAACAACTGGCCAAAAAGTTTCAGAAAATCACCTTTTTTTTCAAAAAAAAGACCGCATCCCGACGAAAGAACAGCTCAGCGCATCTAACATTTTGCAAAAATACTCATTATTGACGAAATAAGGCATCTTTTCGCCATTTTTTAATCCTCTTCTCATTTTTTGTTTTGTACTTCAAAAAAAATCACTAACTTTGCACCCGCAAAAAACAAAGGATACACAACATCCACCACCGCGCCTGTGGCGAAATTGGTAGACGCGCTAGACTTAGGATCTAGTAACGCAAGTTGTGTAGGTTCGAGTCCTATCAGGCGCACCACTAAAAGTAAATATCCCGCTGATATTCAGCGGGATATTTACTTTTTACTGTTTATAAATGTTTTTTTGTTTTGCAACTTCTCACTTTATTAGGCACAATAGAAGAGATAACCAATTGAAAAACAAATTGGTTATCTCTTTTCTGGTCAACTATCAAATTACTCGTAGTCGAATAGTGATAGTTGTTGAGCATCTTGAGACTTCCACTGGTTAGGGTCTGCGCTATAATGCTTCGCCATATACCCAGTGGTGAGGTCACTCTTAATACAAACCACTTGTATGAGCCCATCTTTCTTTAGACGGGCAACATGCCATGTAATAGAGTTACGAAGTATACATGTTGCTTTTGCCGCATCTAATGTTGAGCCAACATTATAGCGGTAGTACTCAAGAACCCTGTTAAGGTCAGTGCAATTGTTTGTCTCAACTAAATTAGGACATACTTTTGAAAGTTGAACAAAATTAGTGTAGTTCATAGTCAATATTGTTGGGGAACGCATCATTTTTGTTTTATGCGTTGTTGCTCACGCAATCCGCTCCCCGATGGTTCATGTTAAGGTCGTTGCAACAATGCGCCTCAACTGAACGACACGGCAAAAGTACAGTTGAGGCGAAAGGTGAGAAAATATTTGAAATGGTCTTTAATTGCCGACAACTAAAAACCACTAATGACCATCGACAAACGGCAAAATATGCTCTTCAATTCCCATAATTTCTGTATCAGTATAAACGCTTAATCCCTTTTTGTAATAGTTGTTATAACCGCTTTTACTGCCTATTTCACCGAATATTGGCGTTAACAAATTGTGTGTTGGTTTGCTAATCAAGCCATATTTCTCACAAATAAGGAATACTAATGCAACGTATTTCCCTTTCTTTTTCTTCCCATCAATAAGTGAGTGTAATGTTGCAAGCATTTTTTGTTTCTGTTCATCGCTATCAAGCAACATTAAATCCATGAAGGTTGATGTGTTGGGGGGTGTAACATCATCATCAGCTTTGCCAGAAGATGACAATGGTTGCGGTTCTGGTATTTCCGTTGCGTTCCCATTGCGTTTAAGTATATCAATTTGCTCCTCACACCAACGTTGCACCATTTTATATTTATCGTCACAAAGGTTTAGGGTGTTATACAACCAATCAAGTTTGATGGAAGCTATATCATCGGCACAAATAATAGATTTACGTTTCGCATAATCTTCCATCATAAATTGTAACTCATAAACATAAAATGACCACCCTTTTTTAAGTTGTTTCCAACTTTCTAAATACTCAACAAAATAATCATTGTTTACCTGAATTGAAGTTACGTGCAAATTGCGGTCTGGATTATATCTTGCTTTTGCTAAATATTCAATATACCACCCATGATGTGACACGTTTTCTGGTGGCAATAAGTTATCCCATAGGTTGTAATAAATCATTTCTGGATTTCTCCCCACTCGATAAATGGTAGAATAGTTCACTGCTGTTATGAATTGAGCATATTTATCGCATATATAGTAATAACTCTCACCAAACCCATCATTGGGTGGTAATTCTTCAAATTCCATTCGTAAATAATCAATCGCAAAGAACAAATTACCCTCTTTTGCTTTGTCTAATATTGGGTTGCCATAACCATAAATGTTCAAATTGGGGTGACTTTGAATGTGTCGCTCAATATAGTTGAGATATTCAACCGTTCCAATACTATTGATATATAATCTTATCTGGTAGCCAATCAACATAACGACATCGGCAACAGATTTGTGCAAGTTACATGATAAATTATTATTTATATGTTCTATAATAGATTGTAAACAGACTTCTCGTTTTTCATTTGCACTGGTATTTGACTTTTCAAATGACGACACGACACTATAGCAGTCTAACATCTTCTTAACTTTGACAATATTATCATTAGTTGTTTTTGCTATATTATATAGAGTAGACATCGCGATATCTGCATCAATAAGTTCACTATGTTGTTTAATATAACTAAGCACGTTATTATCAAGCACACTATAAAATTCATTGTATAATGCCTCATTTTTATTTTTATCAAAAATATTATAGTCTATTGGAGTCAAGTAATTTCCTGTGCCATATTTTCTTTTTACACATAAAATAGATGTAATGCTTTCTGCCCTCCTTCTCCTTTCTTCAATATTAGGAAAATCATTCAAAATACTTTCTTCTATTTTGTTTGCATAGTTTTCCAACAATCTAAGCTTATCGTATGATCTTCTTTTCAGTTGAAGCAATACTTTCACGTTTCTTCTCACTTTTTCAGGCGAGTCATAAGTGTCGATTATAAATGTTATTTTATCAATATAATCACGAAATTTTAAAACGCTATTCATATGAAAGCAATATTATACCTGATATTAGTTCTTTCTAATTATCCTTTTAATTTGGGAATCACTTAATTAATATTAATTCGATGATTGTTATTTACTTCAAATAAGTGTGTTTGGAGTATATGTTGTGATATCAATCTGCGGAATACGGCTGCCTTTGGCCAGCACAGCACTCACAAAATCTTCGCAATCTTTCTTTGTCAGGATTTTGCGAGTATATGCATAATACAGGAAGTCGGTGGTGGTGAGATAGGCAATTTTGTTTAGTATGCAATAATCCTTGATGTCTTTAAGATTGCTGCTGCCAATTACGTTATTAGTAAACCGACAATAAGCCATGCAAGCGCTCTCGCCTTTACCTTTGGTTTTGTTTAGCAGAATGTACTCTCGCATCATTTCTCCATGTGGAACAAAAGGTATAGTTTTAATCTTTTTCATCCATGCTTCTATCTTATCCATCTGCTCTTTAGCGTCACCTCTGAGTTCGTCACGCACGTAGTCGAGCACAATATAATCATATTCAGGTAAAATATCAGGCAAAATGGATAAACGGCCAGCCTTACTGAAATGAATAATCACATCAGCATCAAGAACAATCTTAACTTTCTCCATCGTCAACAAGATTCATCAGTTCCATGTAATGTCCCTCGGAAATGCGCTCTTCATCAAACAACACTTTGGCTTTTGCGATAAAATCACCAAGCACAGTTTTACGCCCATCTCCATCGTCATAAATTTTTGTACTATAGCCAAACTCCCATGCAGTTCTGGAAGGACTTATTGCCAGTAACTGCTGTAAATAGCTTTCGTTGATAAGTTTGAGCCTTTTTAACCTATAACACAAAGCTTGATGTGACACGCCGAAATACTGTTCAAGTCTCATAATGGTGGCAAGCGAGATTTGGTTTCGACGCAACTCATCATCTGGGATGTTGGATATAATGCCATCTTTGGGCATCAACAATGCTGAGGCAAACAAGTCAGCGGAAGCCTCACGAGGGTTCTTGTGTCCATTATCTTCAAAACATAAATGTGGCTCTAAATTATCGTCATAGAAGAGATGATACAATTCGTGAGCAATAGTGAAGCGTTGACGGCCAATAGGTCGACTGCTGTTAACAAGCATATATCTCCAACACCTATCAGGGCTCATTATTGATACCCCTCCTACATTAGCAGAAAGTGGCCTAAACACCGTCAATATATTCTTGCTCTGAAGTACGGAATGACAGTTTAGAGGCTCAAACTGGCTCAGTTGAGCCTCTGTCCTGAATTTGCCTGCAAGCCTTTCGACTGCTTCTACTGTTAGTTTTTTCATTGAGCGATAATACGATTTAATTTTAAATCATTCAAAACAATCTCTTTAAAAGAGGCAACTTGGTTCAAGTCTTCGGTGGTTAAACCATCTACCCTGAAGGCACACATGAGCATATTTTCTACGACATCTTTGTCGGGGGAGGTTATCATGCTCAATTCAAATCCAAACAAGCTGCTTAATTTTTCCAGATACTTTAATTGAGCTGTTCTTGTTCCAGCCTCAATAGCTTGATACATAGAAATTGAAATTCCCAAGTACTTTGCCACTTGTCCTTGAGTGAAATTGTTGGCAGCTCTTAATCTTTTTAGGTTCTCCCCTATACTTTCTGCCATAATAAATAGAAATAAATATGATTAACGGTTTAATTGTGTGGCAAAATTAAGCATTTATTATAAAATATCCAAATTTTTCCACAATTATTTTTCTATTGTATTGTACTATGACATGGGGGAGCGTGCGCTCCCCCTTTTTTTGCAGTTCATGACATTTTATGACACAATAAGATATTTTGAGACACTTCAAATGCCTGAAAATGAACAGTTGTTATGTCTTGTTGTTTTTTATTGTGCAACTTCTCACTCCTATCAGGCGCACCAGCAAAGAGCAATCTTAGGGTTGCTCTTTTTTTAAAAGTTCCCATAGAAAAGACAGAAAAGGTCGGTAAGTTTGTACCTTAACTCGCTTTTTGATTATCAAAAGGCACATAAGTCTGAATGAAATCGCTTGCGACGCGGCCTCACTTAACACTTACAACTTATAACTTAACACTTACTAAGCCCGCTGCCATCTCCCCCATTGTCGTTAAAATTTCTCAATAATTTTAGTAGTTTCATACGAAATACACAAAATTATGTTATCTTTGTGCAAATTTATATATTCTCATGTGCCTATATTTTGAGAATTTATTATTGTTTACTACACTATTGCCAATACACATAATCTGAACAAAAAACCAACAAACCATAAAACCATTTATTATGTATAAAATTGAAAATCACCCAATTCTCGACCTTCCAAAAGAAGAATTCGTCGAATTCCAATTTGAAGGAAGAATCGTTCGCGGCCAGAAAGGCAAAACCATTGCTGCCGCACTTCATCAAGCAGGACTAATCGTGCACAGCCACAGCACCAGCGGGCGCAACCGCAGCTTAGAGTGTGGTATAGGCAAGTGCGGTGCCTGCGAGATGCTTGTCGACGGACAGGTGCGACGCATCTGCATCACAAGTGTTGACGGAGTGAAAGAGGTGCGAGAGATTCCCAAGGACTACATGCCCGAGGGCAAGGCACGTGCAGCCAGTGAGACAAAAATTTATAAGACCACAGTAGCCATCATCGGCGGTGGTCCTGCGGGACTGGCCTGTCGTGAGCAGCTCACTGCATTAGGAATACCTAATATTGTGGTAGACAACAACGCGACCGAGGGTGGTCAATTCAATATGCAGACCCACCAGTTCTTCTTCTTTGAGAAGGAGCAGAAGTTTGGTGGCATGCGTGGTTTCGACATCGCCAAGACTCTCGCCGGCGACAACCACGACGGCATCTTGCTCAACAACACCGTGTGGGACCTGCTCGAAGGCCGCCGCATCGCCCTGAAGAACATCGTCACCCAGGAGGTGAGCTACATCGATGCCGACCATCTGGTAGTGGCAACTGGTGCTGTTCCCTTCATGCCAGTATTTGAGAACGATGACGTGCCTGGCGTCTACACCGCTGCCGTGTTCCAGAAGATGATGAACCAGGAGCACACACTACTTGGCAAGCGCGTGCTCACAGTGGGCGCCGGTAACATTGGCTACCTCACCAGCTATCAGGCCATGCAGGCAGGCGCGACCATCAAGGCCATCATCGAGGGTATGGACCATGAGGGCGGATTCCCCGTGCAAGCCAACCGCGTGCGCCGCTTGGGCATCCCCATCATGACCTCACACGTGCTCATCCGCGCTATTCCCAACGAGGACTACACGGGTGTCACAGGAGCCGTAATCGCCGAGTGCCGCAACTTCCAGCCCATTCCCGGCACCGAGCAGGTGATTGACGACATCGACATCATCAACATCTGTACTGGTCTTATCCCCGACAACCAACTGCTCGTTAAGGGCCGCTCGGTATTTGGCCGCAACGTCTATGGCGCTGGCGATGCCGTTCGCATTGGCGAGGGTACCAGTGCCGTGCTCCGTGGCAAGCAGGTGGCCTATGAGGTGGCTCAGGAGATGGGCTTGCGCTTCCCCTATGAGGACTACCTCGAGGTATCCCGCCAGTATATCGACTCACAGCAGCGCCCAGTGCGTCTGCTCGACGAGCCCCGCATCCCCGACGAGGAGCGCATGGCTGCCAAACCATACGTGAAGATAAACTGCCTCTACGGCTTCGCATGTAACCCTTGTACATTCTCTTGCCCTCAGGGCGCTATCAGCAAGCCCACCACATCGTCGGTGCCAATGGTCGATTACAACAAGTGTATAGGTTGCATGCAGTGCGTGAATCACTGCCCAGGCTTGGCAATCTTCGGCTACGACAAGCGCAAGAATGTGGTGTTCCTGCCAGTAGAATATGACGTTGAAGAGGGCAAAGAAGTGTTCCTCGTCGACGACAACGGTGCCAAGGTGGGAGAGGGCACCATCGAGAAAGTGCTCAAGAAAGACAACAAGACCAATGTCGCCCGAGTTAAAGTCGCTAAGGTCGATGACCTGAACCAAGTGAACGGCTTCATCCTCAAGGAGCGCTATCCCGAGCCATTGAACCTGCGTCCTCTCACCGATTCAGAGGAAGGCAAAGCATTCGTGTGCCACTGCGAGGATGTGGACGTGAAGACCCTGCTGGCGGTCATTGGCGACCGCAAGTACATCTCGGTCGACGAGCTCAAGCACACCACCCGCATGGGTATGGGACCTTGCCGCGGCAAGCGTTGCGTGTCGCGCGCTAAGCAAATCCTGCGTGCCCATGGCATTGAGGTCACTGGCGACAGCACACCGCGCGCTCCACTCGCCAACCAGGTGACCTTAGGCGACGTCTACAATGGCGAGACCCGCGAGACCTTCATCTTCGAGCATGGCTCGGTGATTGATAAAGCCGAGACCGAAATCCTTGTAGCCGGTGGTGGCATGGCAGGCAGCGCGGCATTCCGCTACTTTGCCGAGGCTGGCAAGCGCGTCGTCCTGGTCAACTACGACCGCGGCTCGACATGGCGCTGCATCGGTGGAGGCCGTCCAGCGTTCTCCAACCCCGACATCAGCGACATCGCGATGCACAACCTGGAAATCTTCCGCGACGACCAGGAGCACTGCAACATCGACCTGAAGATGACACGCTATGTCAATCTCGTGCACGACGACGCCACCTACCGCTCGCTCGACGCCTCACGCGCTTGGAGCGAGGCCTATATGATTGATCGCAAAGACTTCACCAAGGTGATTTCGCCTTACTGGAACCCCAACGACAACATCTACAGCCACGCGCTGATTTCAGAAAATTGCTGGCAAGCCACACCAGGACGCACTATCGACTATGTGCGCACAGTGGGCAAGCAGCATGGCGGCGAGGTGCTCGAGGACTGCGAGGTGCTGCATGTGGAGAAAGTGGGCGATAAATACCGCGTGCTCGTGCGACGTCACGACAAGCACTATGTGGAGTACACCTGCGACCACTTTGTCAACGCCATGGGATGGGGCTCGGAGAAGTTTACCGACATGCTGGGCATCGACACTCAGCTCTATCCAGTCAAGCACCAGGCTTTCATCACACGCCGTCTGCCTAACTTGGGAGTGAACGGCGACTCGCTCGACATGATTATCGACCGACGTCATTACAAGGGCTTCAACGCCGTCTATGGGCAGCAGTTCCTGCACACAGGCCAAATCATTGGTTGTGCGTCACCCGACTGCGACCCCTACGAGGCACGACAGAACCTCAAATACAACAGCGAGGCATTCCTCAAGATCGTGAGCGAGATGTTTGCACAATGGATTCCAAACCTGGCACAGGTAGGCTTCCATGCCGTTTGGGCCGGCTACTATATCGAGCCACGCTACATCATCGACCCCGAGGTGGGATTGCTCACCGGCTTGCGTGGCCACGGCTTCATGCTCGGTCAGTATCTTGCCAAGCTCTATGTCGACAAGTACCTTGGCAAGCCTGTTCCCAACTACATGAAGGACCTCGCCATTGGCGGCAAGGGACTGAGCGAGAACGCTTTCCAATAAACCAGGTCCTGAAGCCTAAAAACATAGCCCCCGAAAGTTCGCCACTTCCGGGGGCTTTTACTTTACTTGCCCAACGCGCTATCACTCTCTACTTATTCTGCTCCATAATCTCTTTCCATTTCTCGTCGCTCACGCGCTCGCCACGGTAGAAATGGCCGTACTTGTCGTGGGCATCGTCGCCATCTACGGTGAATGTCGCATAGTCGACATCCTCGAGCAAGTCGCCCATATACCAGATGTGGGCCTTGTCGCGGCTGTAAACGCCTTTCCATTCTTCTTCGTAGGTCTCGGGGTCGGCAAGCGGCAGCACCTTCCCATAGCGGTACACATACTTGCTGTCGATAGCCGTGTTCCATGCCTTCACCTTGAACGACTTCACGTCCACGGTGCTGATGCGAATGCTGTCATAGTAGGCATACCTGCTATCTTTTGCCCAGATGTCGTCTTCGTTGCTCTCGAGCACCACAAAGGCATCGACATGCGTCACGTGAAGCGGCACATTCATGTAGTAATAGTCGTTCTTGTCGTGGAACAGAGGGTACTTGCTGGCTTTGAGTGTCGACACGTCAACGCCAGGCACAAGTTTGGCCTTGAAATAGACATGCCTGCCGTCATGGCCGAGCCAGTTCTCAACGCTCTTGAATTTCTCGACATCGACCTCGGGCAATGTGTCATATCTGGTCCCGAAGCTGAACGTCCAGTAGGAAAAACAGATGCTGTTGCCGCGCTTTACATATTCCCCATCGCTGTTGCAGGAAATGAACAAAGGTGCAAGCAGCAGCAATATCAACAAATGGCGGTTAAGAATTTTCATGATTGTCTTGGTTTTTTAATTATGCAAAAATAATCACATTTTTTTTGTTATGCAAAAAATATATATAATGTTCACATTCATCAATAGTTGTTTTTTCTTGTGAATTTTTTGTGCAATCTACAACAAATGTGTTATCTTTGTAGCATTGATAATACTGTTAGCTAATTATACTATTACACAAAACAACTATGAACGAAATCGAAAAACTTCAACCGCAATGCATCTGGCGCAACTTCTATGCGCTCACGCAAGTTCCACGTCCATCGGGACATGTAGAGAAAATTCAGCAGTACCTCCTCGACTTCGCCAAGAGAGTTGGCGTTGAGGCGTTCCAAGACGCTGCAGGCAACATCATGATGCGCAAGCCGGCCACTCCTGGCATGGAGAACCGCAAGTGCATCACCATGCAGGCTCACATGGACATGGTGCCACAGAAGACTCCAGAGAGCAAGCACAACTTCGAGACCGACCCCATCGAGCCATATATCGACGGCGACTGGATCAAAGCTCGCGGAACCACTCTGGGAGCCGACGACGGTCTGGGCATCGCAGCAATCATGGCAGTGATGGAGGACAAAACTCTCAAGCATGGTCCCATCGAGGGGCTTATCACCAAGGACGAGGAGACTGGCATGTATGGTGCCAACGATCTGCCCAAGAATCAGCTCAAGGGCGACATCCTCTTCAACCTCGACAGTGAGACTTGGGGCAAATTTGTGATTGGCAGCGCCGGAGGTATCGACGTTACCGCAACACGCAAGTACAACGAGGTGAAGACAACTGCTGGCGAAATCGCCGTGCGCATCACTCTCAAGGGGCTCAAGGGCGGTCACAGCGGTCTCGAGATTCATGAAGGTCGAGCCAACGCCAACAAGCTCATGGTTCGCCTGGCTCAACTGGCCATCAAGGACCACAAGGCTCGCCTCGTGAGCTGGCACGGCGGCAACATGCGCAACGCCATCCCATTCAAGGCCGAGACAGTGATGACCATTCCCGAAGACAACCTCAAGGGCATGAAGAAACTCATCAAGAACCTCAAAGCCGAGTTCGAGAGCCTGTTCAAGCTCATCGAGGACAACGTTGACCTCACCATCAAGAAGATCGACCGTCCCAAGATGAAGATGGCGCTCGACGACCAGACCACAATCCTGCGTGCACTCTATGCATGCCACGACGGTGTGGTTCGCTTCATCCCTGCTTATCCCAACGTGGTTGAGACTTCCAGCAACCTCGCTATCATCGACATCGAGGACGGCAAGGCAGCGGTTAAGATTCTCGCTCGCTCGGCACGCGAGGACATGAAGGACTACATCGTGAAGATGCTCATGACTTGCTTCCACCTCGCCGACTTCAAGGTTGAGACCGGTGGTGATTACATTGGCTGGGACCCCAACCCCGACAGCGAGGCACTGCACATGCTGCTCGACATCTACAAGAAGCTCTTCAAGGAAGACGGCATCGTGCAAGTTGACCATGCCGGTCTGGAGTGCTCAATCATCCTGGGCAAGTATCCACACATGGATGTGGTGAGCTTCGGACCAACTCTGAAGAGCCCGCACACCACCATCGAGCGCGCCTACATTCCAGCAGCCGAGCCATTCTGGAAACTGCTTGTTAAAGCTCTCGAGGAAGTGCCAGTGAAGAAATAACACTCATCTCACATTCAACTACCATCGCAGAGGTGCCCCTAACAGCACCTCTGCCTTTTTTAGTAGTTGCCCAATCGGTCTAATTAGCCCAATTAGCACCCGCCCAAAACGTCAAATTGCAAGAAATATTGTGCAAACAACAAGATTTTTCAAGATTTTATTTGAAAATTACAAAAAAATGACTATCTTGTGGCGATTTTTAAAGCATATATGGCAAAATTGAACATAAGCGAAGACTGGTGGACGGCTCCCAGCGAGGACAGCGAGGGGCGCACAGTCATGGTCACCGGACGCAGGTCGCTCGACAATGTGATAGCGACAGGGCGTTACAAATTCCGCATCGAGATGACATGGCTCTATGAGCCCGACTCGGGAGGAATGCCCAACTACCACACTTCCCGATTGATGGAGACGGTCACTGATGCGCTGCAAGAGTCGATGCGGCGGGACCCGGTGGCAGTGATGACAGGAATCTACACCGGCGCAGGCGAGCGCAACTGGGTGTTCTACGCTGTAACTCTCAAGTCGTTCCAGGCGATGCTCAACAAGGCACTGAGCACCATCGACGAGCAGCTCCCTCTCACCTTCCACGCCGAGGAAGATCCCGACTGGGAAGAATACCGCGAGATGTGCCAGTGTGAAATCGCACGAGAAGAGTGAGAGAGGAGAGTGAGAGGAGAGAGCCAATTCTCAATGCCGATTCACTTAAAATTAGAACTTAAAAAAACGTTGGCGTAGTCCAACCGAGAAATTAAAATATTAACTGTTAACTTTTAAAATTATGGGGTCAATAGGAATTTATGCACTGCTCGCGTTAGGCATTGGCTTGGTCTGTGGCCTTATAACCA